>VBCP01000373.1 GCA_005888925.1 Betaproteobacteria bacterium
AAGAGGAGATCGAGGTCGTGCAGATCGGCGAGGCGCTCGATCCGCGGCTCGGCAAGGAAGCCGAAGTCTGGGCGGCGCGCGAGCCGCGCTATCGCTGGCTGGGCAGCCTGGCGCATCGGCGCGCGCTCGCGTGGATGGCGAAGAGCCACGTGCTCGTGGTGAGCTCGGTGATGGAAGGCGGCGCCAACGTGATCGCGGAGGCGGCGCGCATCGGCCTGCCGGTGCTCGCCTCGCGCGTCTCGGGCAACATCGGCATGCTCGGCGACGAGTACCCGGGGTATTACGCGCTCGCGGACGATGCCGCGCTCGCCGCATTGCTTTCGCGCGCGGCGCACGAGCGCCGGTTTTACCAAGGCCTGAAGAGCGCACTGCGCGCGCGGCGCAAGCTCTTCGCGCCGGCGGCCGAACGCGCCTCGCTCGTGCGCGTGGTGCGCGAAGTGCTTCACTGAAGGAGCTCCGCGACGCGGGCGCGCACGGTATCGCTCGACCAGTCGAGCTCACCGTACGCGACGTAGCGGATCCGCCCGTCGCGCCCGATCAGGAAGCTCGCCGGCAGGAGCTTCGCCTTCCACGCCTTGCCGGCGGCGCCGTCGCGGTCACGCAGCAGCGGAAAACCGAGCGGCAGCGACTCGGCGTATTTTTCGATGCGCGAGAGCGGCTCGGCGAGGTTCACGGCGAGCACTTCGAACGGCTTGCCCTTGAGCGAGTTGCGCAGCCGGTCGATCGACGGCATTTCGGCGCGGCACGGCTCGCACCAGGTCGCCCAGAAATTCACCAGCACTACCTTACCCCGGTAATCGGCGAGGCTATGCGTGCGACCGGCGAGATCCTCGAGCGCCAACGGCGGCGTTGCCCCGCCGTCCCAGCGCTTGAGCTCGGCTGCGCTGACCGCAAAGGCGGCGGCCGCCAGCAGCGCAGCCATCGACGCGCGGAGCACTAGGCGCTGATCTCGCGCGAGCTGATCGCGTAGCGCACGCTATCGGGCTCGAGCTGGTCGCGCAGCTCGCCGTCGGCCTCGGCGTTGATGTACATGAGGAACGGCAGCTTCGGCGCCTTGGTCGCGTGCGGCAGCTTCACGTCATGGCCGTTGTTGTAGGCGAGCCAGTTCATCTCCCAGCCGCCGAACAGGCGCTTGCGCGCCGCGACCACCTTCTCGTCCTTCACCGAGAGGTTGCCCGGCGGCTCTTCCAGCACCACCTTGCGCACGTCGGCCGGATCGATCGGCACCCAGCCGTGGCCGCGCGCGAAGAACTCGGCGCGGCAGTGCTGGGCCTTGGTCACGTTCGGCGAGGCGGTGCCGAGGCTCTGGTAGCCGTATTTGGACGATGCCACGCGGATCCCGTACACGTCGCGCGCCGGCACGCCGACCGAGCGCGCGAGCCCGACGTAGAGCGCGTTCAGGTCGGCGCACTTGCCGCCGAGGTTGCCGCTTTCCAGGAGCGACTTCACGTCGCCCACGCCGCAGCCGCGCGTCTTGGGATCGCGGAAGGTGTTGTCGACCACCCACTCGTAGATCGCGCGCGCCTTGTCCACGTCGGTCTTCGCCCCGCGCGTGATGTCGAGCGCCATCTTGCGCACGATGCCGTCGGTCGGGATGAGCTCGGTCGGCGCGGTGAAGAACTTGCGATCGGCGGCCGAAAGGTCCAGGGAACTATCCGGCCGGGAGAAATCCACCGCGCGGTCGCGCGTCATGAAGCGGCTGGTGACTTCGATGACCGGCGAAGCCTCGCGGGCCGGCCATTCGGTGTACAGCATGCTGATGCCGTACTTGCCGTCGTGCATTACCTGCGCCTGCGTCGCGTTGCCGCTCCAGCTCGAGCCGATCGTCTTCTGCCAGTTCGTATCCGCCTCGAGCGGCAGCGGCACCCAGGCGCGCGCCACGCCGAAGGCATCCGTCACGTCGACGCGCGTCACCGTCTCGAACGTGCGCCATCCGTCCTGGGCCAATGCGGCGCGCAAGGCGAACGACTGGGCGAGTGCTGCGGCGGTAGCGGACTGCAGGAAGGCTCTTCGATTCATGGGATCGCTCCTGGGGAAGAACGGCGGCGGAGCGCGACCGATTGGCGAGCGCTTGCCGCATCGTCGGGACTGCCCGATTGCCCGCCACGCCCGCGACGGCCGGCCGTGACGGCGCAGCCGATCATCGAAGCGAGCGAACGGCAGCTCGCGGAGATGAGGCGCTGGAGGATGAACATCGGGACCTGCGACGTTATATTAGGCCTGCATGGATTTCAAGGATTTCGACGCGATCATCGACGCACGCACGCCCGCGGAATACGCGCTCGACCACATTCCCGGCGCGGTCTCTGCCCCGGTGCTGGACGACGCCGAGCGCGCCGAAGTGGGCACTTTGTATAAGAAAGTTTCGCCGTTCGAGGCGAAGAAGCTCGGCGGCGCGCTGGTGGCGAAAAACGTGGCGCGACATGTCGAGCAGCTTTTCGGCCAAAAGGATAAAGGCTGGCGGCCCCTCATCTATTGCTGGCGCGGCGGCAAGCGCTCCGGCGCCATGGCGCACATCCTGCGCGAGATCGGCTGGGACGCGCAGACGCTCGAAGGCGGCTACCGCGCGTACCGGCGCTGGGTGGTGGACGCGCTCGCCACCGTGCCGGCGGAAATCGACTTCATCGTGGTGCATGGCCCGACCGGCAGCGGCAAGAGCCGCTTCCTCGCCGCGCTCGGAAAAGCCGGCGCGCAGGTGCTCGACCTCGAAGCGCTCGCCGCGCACCGCGGCTCGGTGCTGGGCGGCCTGCCCGGCGAGCCGCAGCCCTCGCAGAAATGGTTCGAGAGCCAGCTCCTCGCCGCGGTGGAGAACTTCGACCGCGCGCGCCCGGTGTTCGTCGAAGGCGAGTCGAAGAAGATCGGCGAACTGCAGGTGCCCGACGCGCTGATGGCGCGGATGCGCGCCTCGCGCTGCATCACCCTGGAAACCGATCTGTCGACGCGAGTTACATTGCTGCTGGATGAGTATCGTCACTTCGTCGCTGATCGTGCGGCGCTCGAGGCACAGCTCGATTGCCTCACTGCGCTCCACGGCAAGGAAAGAATCGCGCAATGGAAGGCGCTCGCCGCCGCGGGCAACTGGCGCGAGTTCGTGACGCGGCTTCTGATCGAGCATTACGACCCGGCCTACCGGCGCTCGTCGATGCACAACTTCGAGCAGCTCGGCGCTGCGCAGCGCGTGGCCA
>VBCP01000374.1:0-20455 GCA_005888925.1 Betaproteobacteria bacterium
GCTCGAACTCGGGCACCGTGTCGCCGGGGTAGACCCAGTCGAGCTCGCCGCCGCGCGCCGCGGTGCCGTCGTCGGAATGCACCCGCGCGAGCTCGGCGAAATCGGCACCGCCGGAGACGATGCGATCGCGCAGGTCACGGAGCTTGCGCCGCGCCTCCGACTCGGAAATGGCCTCGCTCGTGCGGATCAGGATGTGGCGCATGCGGGTCTGCAGCACCGGTGCTTCGGCACCCGCACCGCGCCGATCGACCAGCTGCAGGATGTGGAACCCGGCGGGGCTGCGCAGCGGCTCGCTCACTTCGCCGGGCTTCATCTTCGAGAGCGCCTCGGCAAACAATTCGGGCAGCCGGTCGTGGCTGCGCCAGCCGATGGCGCCGCCCTGCAGCGCGTCGGGCGCATCGGAAAAGCTCGCCGCCACGCGCGCGAAGGCCGCGCCGCCCTTCGCTTCGGCGAGCGCCTGTTCGGCCCGCTCGCGCGCCTGCCGGATGCGCTCGGGGCTCGCGCCCTCGGGCACGCGCACGAGTATATGGGCGAGGTTGTACTCGGCAGCCTCGGGCCGGGTCTTCAGCTGCTCGAGGAACACGTCGATCTCGGTCTCGCTCACCTGCACGCGGTTCTCGACTTCGCGCTCGCGCAGGCGCGCCATCAGCATCTGCTGGCGCACGTCGTTGCGCCAGCCGTCGAAGGACACGCCGTCGGACTCGAGCGTGCGGCGGAAATCGGCGAGCGTCATGTTGTTCGACTGCGCGATGCGCTCCACGGCGCGGTCGAGCTGCAGCTCTTCGATGCGGATGCCGGTCTCGCGCGCCATCTGCAGCTGCGCCTTGTCGAGGATCAGGCGCTCGAGCATCTGGCGCTCGAGCACCGGGCGCTCGGGCGCGGGCGTGCCCTGGCGGCGCAGCTGCCGCTCCGCCATGCCGACCGCCTCGCTGAGCTCCGAGTAGGTGATGACTTCCTTGTTGACCACGGCGACGATGCGATCGACCAGCGTCACGCCGTGGGCCAATGGAGCCGCGAGCAGCGCGGCGAGGATCAGTAGCTTGCGCATCTAGAACACCTGTTCGAACGGCAGCCGCGCCCGGGCGCTCGGCGGCGTCAGCGCGGGATCGGCGCGGTTGATCACGGAATAGCCCGGCACGTCTCTTCTCAATAGCTGCAGCGCCTCGGCGGTGCCGATCTGCCCGACCCCGGTGAACTCAAGCTGGAAGATGAGCGCCGTCGAGGTCACGTCGGCGGCCGCCTGGATGCGCTGCACGACGAAGCGAAACACCCAGCATCCGGCGTTGTATTCGGCGCCCGCCAGCCCTTCGAGCAGCCGCCGATCGAGCAAGGAGTAATTGTAGCGCCCGACGCCATACCATCCCGCAGCCACCGGCCACTGCCCCGAGACGTCGATCTGCCGCAGGATGTCGCGCTGGAAGCGGTAGCTCGCGTTCAACACCTTGGCGATCTCGGGCGCGTAGCGCATCGAGACGCCGTAGCGCTCGGCGCGGCTCTTGTAGGGATTGTATTGCGTCGTGGCGTCGAAGCTGAAGGCCTGCGTGACCCGGCCGCCCACGGAAGTCAGCACGTCGGATTCGCTCGCCAGGCGCAGCGTCGAGTCCGGGCCCAGGGCGACGCGCTCCTCGTGGAAGTAGAAGCGCTGCCCGAGCGTGGCGCGGAACCTCTCCTGACCGTTCCCCTGGAGGAAGCGCGTGGTCAGCGCGAGCGTCGCCTGGTTGGCATCGCCGAAGCGGTCGCCGCCGATGAAGCGGTTCTCGGTGAAGAGCTGCGGGTAGTTGAAGTCCGCGAGCGTGGTGTCGAACAGCGGGATGTGGTCCTGGTTGCGATAAGGCACGTAGACGTAGAACAGCCGCGGCTCGAGCGTCTGCGTGAGCGCCTCGCCGAAGAGGCGCGCGCCGCGCTCGAACACGAGCCCGCTGTCGAGGCTCAGCCAGGGCACGGCCACCGCCGGGTTGGCCGGCTCGCCGAGCGCCGAGCGCTCGAGCTGGTAGGCGCTGTAGCGCAGCCCCGCCTTGGGCGTCACGTACCAGCCGGGGGAGATGCGCGGCGCGGCGAGCGTCGGCGCGAAGCTCGCGCGCGATCCTTCGATGAGCGTCGGATGGACGAAGCGCACGTACTCGCCGGGCAGCGCGGTATCGAACTTCCCGGCGACGTCGTTGTAGCTCGCCGAGGCGTTGAGCTGCGGCAGGCGGTGGTACGGCGGCACGATCGGCGCGAGCGGATCCTGCAGGGTCTGGAAGCGCTGCACGCGCGCCTGGCCCGTGTAATTGCCGCTCCCCAGCGTGCCGTACTTCGTGATGAACGCGTCCTGCGGCAGGTTGCCGACCGAGACCTGCTTCACCTGGCTCGCGAGATCGACGAAGTAGCGGTCGTCCGAGACCTTGTTGTAGTCGACCTGTCCGGTGAGGCCCGGCGCGAAGTTCTGGGTATGCAGCCACGACAAGCCGGTGCGCGTGCGGCCGAACACCGGGTCGTCGGGCAGGTACTCGTAGCGCAGCTCGCCCGCGTGCTGGGGCTGCATATAGCGCAGATGGTTCTTGAGCTGGAAACCACGCCGCGCCATGTAGACCGGCGTGAACGTGGCGTCGCGCTCGGGCGCGATGTTCCAGTAGTAGGGAATGCCGAGCTCGAGGCCGCGCGTGCTGGTCTGCGAGTAATACGGCGTGAGCAGCCCGCTGCGGCGCCGGTTCTCCAGCGGAAACGCCGCGTACGGGAAGGCGAGCACGGTGTGATCGAAGAAGCGCAGCCGCGGACGGCGCGCTTTTCCCTCGTCGGTCTCGTAGTCGAGATCGAGCTGGCTCGCTTCGAGAAACCAGTCGTCCTGTCCCGGCTTGCAGGTCGTGAAGCGCGCGCGGATCAGGCGATACTTGCTCTTGCCGAGAAATTCCACGCGATCCGCCGAGCCGCGTGCCGGCTGGCGCTCGCCCTGCAGGAGGAACCCGGGGCTCTCGAAGAAGCCGGTATCGTCGAGCGTGTTGTAATACAGCGACGGCCCGAAGAAGCGGTCGACGCCGCTTTGCAGCCGCACGCCGCCCTCGCCCTCCAGCTCGCCGAACTCGCGGTTGTAGCGCAGGTACTCGCCGAACACGCCGAGCTCGCCGCGCCGGATCTCGGCCGCGCCGCGCGCGCTGACCTCGAGATCGCTCACGCCTTCGATCTTCTGCGCGTCGACCGTGGTCGGATCCGACTGCGCCAGCGCGTTCGCCGCCGCAGTGATCGCCGCGGCAAGCGCGATGGCGAGCGTCGCGAGGCGAGACGGCATGCAGCGGACGATCGTTTTTAGTCGGATGTTGTTAGAATTTTCAATGATACACGGCGACGATCGGCGCATTTTGCTGGAGCGCTGGCTGGCAGCCGAGTTTCGCGGCGCGCGCTTCACACTGACGCCGGCGTCAGAAGATGCGAGCTTCCGGCGCTACTTTCGCGCCACCCTCGAGGATGGCCGCAGCTTCGTCGCCATGGACGCGCCGCCGGACAAGGAGGACTGCCGCCCTTTCGTGCACATCGCGCGCCTGCTGCAGGACGCGGGCGTGCACGCGCCCGAAGTGCACGCGCAGGATCTCGGCGCGGGCTTCCTGCTTCTCTCCGACCTCGGCACCCGCACCTACCTCGGCGAGCTGAATGCCGCGAACGCCGCTGCGTTGATGGGCGATGCGACCGATGCGCTCATCCGCTGGCAGCTCGCGACGCGCACCGGCGAGCTGCCGCCCTACGATGAGCCGCTCCTGCGCCGCGAGCTGAATCTCTTCCCCGAGTGGTACGTGGCGCGCCATCGCCGCATGACGCTCAATGCGGGGCAAGCCCAGGCGCTCGAGGCGATCTTCGCGCTGCTCGTGAAGAGCGCGCTCGCGCAGCCGGCGGTATATGTGCACCGCGACTACATGCCGCGCAACCTGATGGTGTGCGATCCCAATCCCGGGGTGCTCGATTTCCAGGATGCAGTGATGGGGCCGATGACCTATGACGTGGTGTCACTGCTGCGCGATGCCTTCATCAGCTGGGACGAGGAGCGCGTGCTCGACTGGAGCGCGCGCTACTGGGAAAAGGCGAAGCGTGCGGACCTGCCGGTCGCGGGCGACTTCGGCGAATTCTGGCGCGCGCTGGAATGGATGGGGCTGCAGCGCCATCTCAAGGTGCTCGGCATCTTCGCGCGCATCAACTACCGCGACGGCAAGCCGAAATACCTCGAGGACACGCCGCGCTTCATTTCCTACGCGCGCGCGGTGGCGACGCGTTATAGGGAACTCGCGTCCCTCGCCAAATTGTTGGACGAGCTCGCGCCATGAAGGCGATGCTGCTCGCCGCCGGGCGTGGTGAGCGGCTGCGGCCGCTCACCGACCGCATTCCGAAGGCGCTGGTCGAAGCGGGCGGCAAGCCGCTCATCGCCTGGCATCTCGAGCGCCTCGCCGCGGCCGGCTGCCGCGAGGCCGTGATCAACGTGTCGCATCTCGGGCAGCAGATCGTCGACTACGTCGGCGACGGCGCGCGCTTCGGCCTGCGCGTTGCCTTCTCGCGCGAGCCCGAGCCGCTCGAGACCGCCGGCGGGATCGCGCTGGCGCTGCCGCTGCTGGGTCCCGGTCGCTTCCTGCTGGTGAATGCGGACATCTACTGCGAGATCGATTTCCGCCGTCTCCTCGACTTCGACCTCGGGGCGATGCTCGCGCATCTCGTGCTGATCCCGAATCCGCCGCACCACCCGAAAGGCGATTTCACGCTCGAGCGCGCGCGGATCGGCAATGACGTCGCGTCGCGCTACACTTATGCTGGCGTTGCGGTGATGTCGCCGGCGCTGGTGAGCGCGGTAGTGCGCGGCACGAAGGCGCAGCTGGTGCCGTACCTGCGCAGCGCTGCCGACGCGCAGCGGCTCTCCGGCGAGCTGTTCGCCGGACTGTGGCAGGACGTCGGCACGGCCCAGCGCCTGGCGGAGCTCGAGACCCAACTGGCATCGCGAAAATGAAACCCGCTGACCATCTTTCTCTTTATGCGGCGCGCCGCTCCCGGCTCGCCGCCCTCATGGGCGAAGGTGTGGCCGTCATCGCCACCGCGCCCGAGCGGCTGCGCAACCGCGACAGCCACTATCCGTATCGCTTCGACAGCTACTTCTATTACCTCACCGGTTTTCTCGAGCCCGAGGCCGCGCTGGTGCTGGTCGCGGGCAAATCGCCGAAGGCGCTGCTCTTCTGCCGCAACCGCGATCCCGAGCGCGAGATCTGGGACGGCTTTCGCTACGGGCCCGAGGCGGCGCGCGAGCGCTTCGGCTTCGACGAGGCGCATCCGATCGACGAGCTCGACAAGCTCGCGCCGAAGATGCTCGAGGATCAGCCGGCGCTCTATTACCCGGTCGGCGCGGAAGCCGACTGGGACGCGCGCGTGATGCGCTGGCTCAACGTTGTGCGCGCGCGCGCGCGCGCCGGCATCGCGGCGCCCGAGCGCCTGCACGACGTGCGCGTGCTGCTCGACGACATGCGCTTGCTCAAGGACGCGCACGAGCTCGGCGTGATGCGCCGCGCCGCGCGCATTGCCGCCGCCGCGCACCGGCGCGCCATGCAGTCGGCGCGCCCCGGCCGCATGGAATACGAGATCGAAGCCGAGCTCCTGCACGAGTTCCGGCGCAACGGCGCGCAGTTCCCGGCCTACTCGCCGATCGTCGCCGCCGGCGCCAATGCGTGCGTGCTGCACTATGTATCGAACGATGCCCGCCTGGCGCA
Organism: Betaproteobacteria bacterium; assembly: GCA_005888925.1. Lineage (GTDB taxonomy): Bacteria > Pseudomonadota > Gammaproteobacteria > Burkholderiales > SG8-39 > SCGC-AG-212-J23. The sequence goes on from VBCP01000374.1 coordinate 5,712, forward strand.
GGGGGATCTGCTGCTGATCGACGCGGGCTGCGAGCTCGACGGCTACGCCTCGGACATCACCCGCACCTTCCCGGTCAGCGGCCGCTTCAGAGCCGCGCAGCGCGCGGTCTACGAGCTGGTGCTCGCCGCGCAGCGCGCGGCGATCGAGAAGGTGAAGAGCGGCAACGCCTGGAACGAGCCGCACGACGCCGCGGTGCGCGTGCTGGCGCAGGGCATGCTGGACCTGAAGCTCATCTCCGGCTCGCTCGACGAGGTCCTGGAGAAGGAGACGTACAAGCGCTTCTACATGCACCGCACCGGCCACTGGCTCGGTCTCGACGTGCACGACGCCGGCGAATACAAGCGCGCGGGGAACTGGCGCAGCCTCGCACCCGGAATGGCGCTCACCGTCGAGCCCGGGCTCTACATCCGCGCGGCCGACGACGTGCCAGAGCGCTTCCGCGACATCGGCGTGCGCATCGAGGACGACGTCGTCGTGACGCCGGGCGGCTGCGAGGTGATCACCGCCGAGGCGCCGAAGCTGCCGGAGGACATCGAAGCGCTGATGCGCGATGCCCGCGCCGGTGCTTGACGTCCTTGCCGTTGAGGGTTGACGTCCTAGTTCGCGGCGCCGGCCCGGTCGGCTGCGCGCTCGCGCTGGCACTGCGCCGCTCCGGGCTGCGCGTCGCGCTCGCCGATTCGGCATCGCCGCCGCCAGTATTCCGGCCGCTGGCGCTCTCGTACGCGAGCCGCCTGATCCTCGAGCGCCTCGGCGCATGGGCTGATCTTCCGGTCACGGCGATCGAGCGCATCGTCGTGTCGCAGGCCGGCGCCTTCGGGCGCACAAGGCTCGATGCGGCGGATGCGGGCGTCCCGGCGCTCGGCTACGTCGCCGACTATTCCGCGCTGCTTGGCCGCCTCAAGGCTGCGCTCGGTGACCTGCCGAGTTCGACGGTCGGCGAGGCACGCTGCATCGTGCACGCCGAAGGCGCGCCGCAGGAGCTCGAGGGCAAGCGCTACGCGCAGGACGCGCTCGTCGCGCTGCTGCACACCGAGCCGCCATCGGCGGCCACGGCGTTTGAACGCTTCACCGCCGGCGGACCGCTCGCCTTGCTGCCCTTCGCCGGACGCCACGCCCTCATCTGGAGCATGCGCCCCGCGCGCGCACGCGAGCTGGTGGTCGCCGACGAGCGCCAGTTCCTCGCCGAGCTCGCCGCCGCAGCGGGCAGCACCGTTGGCCGTCCGATCAAGGTCGAGCACCGTACGGTGCAGGCTCTGGCGCTCAAAGTCCGCAGCACGCGCGTCGCCGGCAACGAGGTGTACATCGGCAACGCGGCGCAAACGCTGCATCCGGTGGCCGGGCAGGGACTAAATCTCGGCCTGCGCGATGCCTGGGATCTGGCGCGCGTGCTCGCCGCGGCGCCCGATCCCGGGGCTGCCGCGACGCTCGCGCGCTTCGCGGCGCAGCGCAGGCTCGACGCGGGCGCGACGATCCGCATCACCGATTTTCTCGCCGGCGGCTTCGCCGGCACGAATCCCTTGCTGCGCGCGGCGCGCGGCGCTGCGCTCACCGCGCTCGATATTTTTCCCGCGCCGCGACGATTTTTTGCACGCCGCATGATTTTCGGCGCTTCCGCGCTTCCCTGAAAAAAGATTTGCGGATAAAATTCGCTCCCCTTCGCCCGCCATAACAGCCCTGCAATGAAGATCGGCGCCTACGCGCTGCCCGAATCTAATACTGCGGCAGTGTTCGTTGCTCCGATGGCCGGAATCACCGATCGACCGTTCCGGCGTCTCGCAAGGCGCTACGGCGCGGCGCTCGCGGTCTCCGAGATGGTGTCCGCCCGCCCCGAGCTGCGCGGCTCGCGCAAGACGCTGCTGCGCCTCGATCACGCCGGCGAGCCCGGCCCGGTCTCGGTGCAGATCGCGGGCGCGGACCCGGCAATGCTCGCCGCGGCCGCGCGCTTCAACGTCGAGCGCGGGGCGCAGATCATCGACATCAACATGGGCTGCCCGGCGAAGAAGGTCTGCAATGTGAGCGCGGGCTCCGCGCTCCTCGCCGACGAAAGCCTCGTGGCGCGCATCGTCGCAGCGGTGGTCGCCGCCGTCGACGTGCCGGTCACCGTCAAAATCCGCACCGGGCCCAGCCCGGAGCGCCGCAATGCCGTGCGCATTGCCCGCATCGTCGAGGCCGCCGGCGCGCAGATGCTGGCGATCCATGGCCGCACGCGCGCCTGCATGTTTGAGGGCGAGGCCGACTACGACACCATCGCCGAGGTGAAGGCGCGCGTCGCCATACCGGTGATCGCGAATGGCGACATTGCGACGCCGGAGCGGGCCAAAGCGGTCCTAAGACGCACCGGCGCCGACGGCGTGATGATCGGCCGCGCCGCACAAGGCCGGCCGTGGCTGTTCCGCGAGATCACGCATTACCTCGCCACCGGCGAGCGGCTCGCGCCGCCCGCGCCGCGCGAGATGGCCGCGGTGCTGGTCGAGCACCTCGACGGCCTGTACGACCTGTACGGCGACGAGCAAGGCACGCGAGTCGCCCGCAAGCACATCGGCTGGACGGTACGCGAACTGCCGGGGGGAGAGAGCCTGCGCAGCGCCGTGAACGGCATGACCCTGGCGCAGGCGCAGCGTGCTGCAGTGAACGACTATTTCGAAAGACTCGCCGCATGACCCGCAGCAGCAACGAGCTGCACGATGCCGTCAAGCGCTCCCTCGAGCGCTACTTCAAGGACATGGACGGCGAAAGACCGACCTCGATCTACGACATGGTGCTGAAGAACATCGAGAAGCCGATGATCGAGACCGTGCTCGGGCACGCCGAAGGCAACCAGTCGCTCGCCGCCCAGATGCTCGGCATCAACCGCAACACGCTGCGCAAGAAAATGCAGCAGCTGCGGATCAAAGGGTAGTGTCGCCCGCCCGACGGGCGCTCATCAGCGTCTCGGATAAGTCCGGCATCGTCGAGTTCGCCCGCGGCTTGAGCGCGGCGGGCTTCGGCATCGTCTCGACCGGCGGCACCGCGGCGCTGCTCGCTCGCGAAGGCATCGCCGTGACCGAGGTCTCGGCCTATACCGGCTTCCCGGAAATGCTCGATGGCCGCGTCAAGACGCTGCACCGGCGCATCCACGGCGGGCTGCTCGCGCGCGCGGACGACGCCAAGCACCGCGCCGCCATCGCGGCGGCGGGCATCGAGCCGATCGAGCTCCTGGTCGTCAACCTCTATCCGTTCGAGTCGACCGTAGCGGATCCCGACTGCCCGCTGGCGGATGCCGTGGAGAACATCGACATCGGCGGCCCGGCGATGCTGCGCGCCGCCGCCAAGAACTATGACAGCGTCGCCGCCATAGTCGATCCCGCCGACTACCCGCTGGTGCTCGGCGAAATCCGCTCCAGCGGAGCCGTATCGCCGGCAACCCGTTTTGCGCTCGCGCGCAAAGTCTTCGCGCATACCGCGGCCTACGACGGCGCCATCGCCAACTATCTGACCTCGCTCGATGGCGCACGGCGCGGCGAGTATCCGGAGGTGCTGACGCTGCAGTTCAGGAAGCTGCAGGACCTGCGCTACGGCGAGAACCCGCACCAGAGCGCCGCGTTCTACCGCGACGCGCGGCCGGTGCCGGGTGCACTCGCCGGCTATCGCCAGGTCCAGGGCAAGGAGCTCTCGTACAACAACATCGCCGACGCCGACGCGGCGTGGGAGTGCGTCAAGCAGTTCGCAGAGCCGGCCTGCGTCATCATCAAGCACGCCAATCCGTGCGGCGTCGCGGTCGGCGCGAGCCTGCTGGCGGCCTATGACAAGGCGTTCGCCACCGATCCGGTCTCCGCGTTCGGCGGCATCCTCGGTTTCAACCGCGCGCTCGATCCGGCTGCGGCGCAGGCTGTGTCGAAGCAGTTCGCCGAGGTGGTGATCGCGCCGCGCGTGGAACCGGAAGCGCTCAGGCTGCTCGAGGCAAAGGCCAACCTGCGCGTGCTCGAAGTGCCGCTCGCGCGCGAGAGCCAGGCACACGATCTGAAGCGCATCGGCGGCGGCCTGCTGGTGCAGAGCACGGACAGCCGGCTGGTCGAGCGCAAGGAGCTGCGCGTGGCGACGCGCCGGCAGCCGAGCGATGAGCAGTGGTCCGATCTGCTCTTCGCCTGGCGCGTGGCGAAGTTCGTCAAATCGAACGCCATCGTCTTCTGCCGCGACGGCGCGACGCTCGGCGTCGGCGCTGGGCAGATGAGCCGCGTCGACAGCGTGCGCATCGCCGCGCTCAAGGCTGCGGCAGCGAAGCTTTCGCTTGTAGGCTCCGCCGTGGCTTCCGATGCCTTCTTCCCGTTCCGCGATGGCCTCGACGCGCTCGCCGAGGCGGGGGCGAAAGCGGTGATCCAGCCCGGCGGCAGCGTGCGCGACGACGAAGTGATCGCGGCGGCCGACGAGCACGGCATCGCGATGCTGTTCACCGGCGTGCGCCACTTCAGACACTAATGAAGCTCCTGGTCGTCGGCAGCGGCGGACGCGAGCACGCGCTCGCCTGGAAGCTCGCGGAGAGCCCGCGCGTGCAGAAGGTGTTCGTCGCTCCCGGCAACGGCGGCACGGCGACCGAGACGGGCGTGGAGAACGCGCCGGTTTCCGGCACGCGCGGGCTGATCGATTTCTGCAAGCGCGAGCACATCCACCTGACGGTCGTGGGCCCCGAGGCGCCGCTCGCCGAAGGCATGGTCGACGCCTTTCGCGATGCCGGCCTGAAGATCTTCGGTCCGACGCGCGCCGCGGCGCAGCTCGAGGCCTCCAAGGATTTCGCCAAGCGCTTCATGGTGCGTCACGGCCTGCCGACGGCACGGCATCGCAGCTTCGAGGACGCCGCGGCCGCGAAGGCCTATGTCGCGGGCGAGGGCGCGCCGATCGTGGTCAAGGCCGACGGACTCGCCGCCGGCAAGGGCGTGGTCGTCGCCGCGACGCGCGAGGAAGCGAACGCGGCGATCGACGCGATGCTCGGCGAGCGGCGCTTCGGCGCCGCAGGCAGCCGCGTGGTGATCGAGGAATTCCTGGCCGGCGAGGAGGCGAGCTTCATCGTGATGTGCGACGGCACGCACGTGCTGCCGCTCGCCACCAGCCAGGACCACAAGCGGCTGCGCGACGGCGACGAGGGCCCCAACACCGGCGGCATGGGCGCCTATTCGCCCGCGCCGCTCGTCACTCCCGAGATCCACGCGCGCGTCATGCGCGAGATCATCCTGCCGGCGGTGCAGGGCATGACGCAGGACGGCCATCCGTACGTGGGCTTTCTCTACGCCGGCCTGATGATCGACGCCGAGGGCAACGCGAAGACGCTGGAGTTCAATTGCCGGCTGGGCGATCCCGAATCCCAGCCGATCCTGCTCAGGCTGAAATCCGATCTGCTCGAGCTGATCGAACACGCCCTCGCCGGCACGCTCGACCAGGCGGAGGCGCAGTGGGACCGCCGCTGCGCGCTCGGCGTGGTGCTCGCCGCCGCCGGATATCCCGACGAGCCGCGCAAGGGCGATCGCATCGAAGGACTGCCTGCGCCGGCGCCCGACTGCCGCGTGTTTCACGCCGGCACACGGCTCGACGGCGACGCGCTCGTCACGAACGGCGGCCGCGTGATGTGCGTGACCGCGCTCGGCGATTCCCTGCGCATCGCGCGCACGCGCGTCTACGAGGCGGTGGAGCAAATACGTTTCGACGGCATGCAGTTTCGCCGCGACATCGGCCATCGCGGACTGAAGAAGAGCCGTGCAGGCAGTTCATGAATTCCTGACCGGGCTGCAGGCCCGCATCGTCGCCGCGCTCGAGGCCGCGGATGGCGGCCGCTTTCGCACCGATGCCTGGCAGCGCACCGAAGGTGGTGGCGGCATCACGCGGATACTGGAAGAAGGCGCCGTGTTCGAGCGCGCGGGCGTGAGCGTGTCGCGCGTGCAGGGCGCCGCCCTGCCCCCCTCCGCCACCGCCTCGCGCCCGCAGCTTGCGGGGCGACCCTACGATGCGATGGGTCTGTCGCTCGTCCTGCATCCGCGCAACCCGTACTGCCCGACGGTGCACATGAACGTGCGCTTCTTCAGCGCCGGCGACGCTTGGTGGTTCGGCGGCGGCATGGACCTCACGCCTTATTACGGCTTCGCCGAGGACGCCCGCCATTTCCATACGACCTGCCGCGACGCGTTGGCAGCTTCCGGCGCCGAGTACTACCCGCGCTACAAGCGCTGGTGCGACGAGTATTTTCGCCTGCGCCATCGCGGCGAGCCGCGCGGCATCGGCGGCATCTTCTTCGACGATCTCGCCGACCAGGATTTCGACTTTTCCTTCGCGCTGATGCGTTCGGTCGGCGAGCATTTTCTGGACGCCTATCTGCCGATCCTCGAGCGGCGCAAAGGCCTCGCCTACGGCGAGCGCGAGCGCGGCTTCCAGGCGTACCGGCGCGGCCGCTATGTCGAGTTCAACCTGGTCTATGACCGCGGCACGCTCTTCGGCCTGCAGTCGGGCGGGCGCACCGAATCGATCCTGATGTCCATGCCGCCAACCGCCGCATGGCGCTACGACTGGAAGCCGCAACCGGGCTCGCCGGAGGAAGCGCTCTACAAGGAATTCCTAGTCGCGCGCGACTGGATCTAAGGCAGTTCGGCGGCGCGGCGGAAGTGGCGCTGCGAGTCGGCCGATTCCCCCAGGCGCTCGGCGAGCCGCGCGAGCTCGAGGTGCGCGCCGCGGCTTTCCTCGAAAGACAGGCTCGCCTCGAGAAAGCTGCGCGCCTTGCCCCAGAGCTCGGCTTGCGCGCAGAGGCGCCCGAGCGCGGCGAGCAGCTCCGGGTCGCGGCTGCGCTCGGCGAGCCAGCGCTCGGCGCGCTCGATGCGCAGGCGCGCTTCTTCGGCGCGCTCGGTGCCCGGGACCTGCGCCGGCAGCTCGCCGTAGAGGCCGATCAGCTTCGAGTTCCATTCCGCGGCGAGCGAGCTCTCCAGGATCTCGCGCGCGAGGCTCGCCTTTCCGAGCGCGGTCGCGTGGCGCGCCGCCGCCGCGGCGACTCGCGGATGCAGCTGGTCGCGCGGCGCAATCTCGCGCCAGCGGCGCTCGAAGTCCTCGGCGTCGTCGGCGGAGCGCTGCAAGAGCTCGACGTTCGCCTGCACCTTGTATTCCTCGGCGAGCGCGGGGGCGATCGCGTCGCGCTTAAGTAGCTGCCCGGCGAGGCGCCGTACCTCGTCCCACGCGCCCGCGCCGCGCTCGGCGCGCAGCAGCATGCGCGCGGTGGCGATGTGCCGCGGCGCGGCGCTCTGCAGCCGGCGCAGCGCATCGCGCGCGGCGCCGAAGTCGCGCTCCTCGAGCGCGAGCTCGGCGCGGCTCACCAGGCGCGCGGTCTGCAGCGCGTCGCCCGAGCCGTCGGCGCGCTCGAGCCAGCGGTCGCGCCGCTCGAAGTCGCGCATCTGGTGCGACGCGCGCGCGGCGAGCAGCGCGGCGAGCCCCGGCACCGGGCCGATCTCGAAGGCGAGCGCGGCCTCCTTCTCGGCGCGCCGGTAGCGTCCCTCGTAGTACGCCTGGAGCGCGGCGGCCAGCGCGCCGTGCGCCCGCTCGCGCCGGCGCCGGGCGCGATAGGCGCGCACCGTGGCGGGCAGCGCCAGCGTCTGCCCAAGAAGCCGCAGCACCGCGTACAGCACGAGGAAGCTCGCCAGCGCGGCGAGCGCGAAGAACAGCATCGTCAGCTCGACGCGGTAAGGCGGAAAGATGAACAGCACGTAGCCCGCGTCGACGCGGCCGAGGATCACGAGCGCGACCGCGGCGGCGAACACCGCGAGCAGCCAGAAAAGCGACCTCATCCCGCTCCGGGGACCCGCTCGCGGCGCGACTTGTAGCCGCGCACCGCGTCGAGGCTCTCCGAAATGGTCGGCATCTCGAAGCTGATCGAGACGCCCGCGAGCTGCTTGAGCTGCGCCGCGGCGTCGACAGTGAACTTGGAGCGGCCGTCGAAGTAGCGCTGCACCCAGGCGAGCGACACGCGCAGATCCTCGCGATAGCCGGCTTCGTCGCGCGCCAGCAGCGAGGCGCGCGCATTGAGCAGGCGCAGCCGCAGGTTCTCGCGCACGAAGTACGCCTGCGAGGGCGGCAGCAGCGGCGGCTCGGCCGCCCCCATGCGCCGCACGACCACGAGCTGCGCGAGCTCGTTCCACACTTCGGCGGCGAGGCGCGCGAGAAAGCCGCGCTCGGCGCCGGCGGGCTCCTTGGGCGGCGGCTGGCGCTCGGCGCGCTCCTCGAAGGCGAGCGGCAGCGAGTCGATGCCGCCGATCAGATTGTCGATGCGCGCCGTCACCGCGGCGAAGTCGACCGCCGGGGCGGTCCTCAGCCGCTCGATGTCGCGCGCCAGCGCCCGACGGATCGGCGCGAACTGGGGACGATCGGCGCGGCTCAAGCGCGACTCCGCGAGCTGCAGCGCGAGCAGCGCCGCGCGCACGTTGCGCGCGAGCTGCAGCTGCTGCGACGCGATGGCGAGCACCTGCTCGATCTCCGCGAGCTGCCATTCGTCGCGATTGCGCGACAGATCCTGGTACAGCGCCTCGAGCGCGAGGCTCTGGCTCTGCGACTCGGCGAGGCGCCCTTCCAGCTGCGCGATCCGGCCCTGCGAGTCGCGCAGCGCCTCCTGCGCCTGGCGCGAGACCAGGCGTGCCTCGCGCGCATCCGATTCGATCTCGCGCAGCCGCCGCGCCAGCTCTTCCTGCGTCGCACCGATGCGATGGCGCGCATCGAGCCACGACAGACCCGCGACGCCCGCGGCCAGGACGACCGCAAGCAAGGCGAGCAGCACCGTGCGCGAGGTCGTCGTCGCGGTGCGCGGCGCCGGCGTGGTTTCAGTCTCGCTCATCAAAATATGCTACCAGCCGCTCGATCATCGCGTCGTCGCCGGGCGCGGCGACGACGACCTCGCGCACGCCGCGGCTGAGCGCATGGCCTGCGACCCGCTGGTGCGGCACGAAGTGCGGCGTCGCGGCGGCCAGTTGCCTGCCGGTCATGTCGATGAAATTGTCGAGCGCTTGCACGGACAGCACGGTCACCGCGTCGACCTCTCCGCGCCGCCACGCGGCGAGCAAAGGCGCGGCATCGACCGGCGGCCGCACGCGTCGATAGCACTCGGCGTACTCCACGCGCGCGCCGCGCGCGGCGAGCGAGTCGCCGAGCAGTCTGCGGCCACCGTCGCCGCGCACGATGAGCACGCGCTTGCCCGCCACCTGCTGCATTTCCGGCGCCGCGAGCAGGGCTTCGCTGTCCGCGCCCGCCGCGGGCGCGATCACCGGCGCGATGCCCGCTCGCTCGAGCTCGCGCTTCGTGCCCGCGCCGACCGCCGCCACCGCAAGGCCGCGCGGCCAGGCCAAGCCGCTCAGCGCCACGCGCACGGCCGATGGGCTGATGAATACGACCAGGTCGAACTCCGCGACGCCGCCCAGGACCGCCGGCGGCGGCAGCGGCTGGATCTCGATCGCCGGAAAAACGAGCGCGCGCCCCCCGCGACGCTCGAGCAGCTGCACGAAGGCCTCGGCGAGCTCGCGCGGGCGCGTCACGACGACGCCGCGCCCTGCGAGACTCATATCAGCGACTTGAGGATCGCGTCCGCGCCCTGGTCGCGCAGCGCCCGGGCCGCGGCAGCGCCTACGGCTTCCGGGTCGGAGCCCTCGGCCTGCGCGCGCAGGACGCGCCGCCCATCGGCGGCAGCGACCAGCGCGCCGAGTGCGAGCCGCCCATCGCGCATCACGGCGTGGGCGCCGAGCGGCAGCGCGCAACTGCCGCCGAGGGCACGGCTCACCGCCCGCTCGGCGCGCACGCAAAGCGCGGTCGCCGCGTCGCCGAGCGGCGCCAGCATCTGCAGCAGGTCGGTGCGCGAGGCAAGGCACTCGATACCGAGGGCGCCCTGTCCCGGAGCGGGCAGGCTGTCCTCGAGCGACAGATGCGTGCGGATGCGCGCGGCCAGGCCGAGGCGCACGAGCCCGGCGACGGCAAGCACGATGGCGTCGTATTCGCCGCGGTCGAGCTTCGCCACGCGGGTCTCGACATTGCCGCGCAGCAGCCGCAGCTCGAGCGCCGGATAGCGCTCGCGGACCTGCGCGGCACGCCGCAGGCTGGAGGTGCCGACGGCTGCGCCCGCCGGCATGTCGCCCAGCGTGGCGAAGCGGGTGGAGACGAAAGCATCGCGCGGGTCTTCGCGCGCGCTGATCGCCGCCAGCACGAAGCCCGCCGGCAATTCCGCCGGCACATCCTTCATCGAGTGCACCGCGAGGTCGGCGCGCCCGGCGGCCATGGCGGTCTCCAGCTCCTTGACGAACAGGCCCTTGCCGCCCGCCTGATCGAGGCGCCGGTCGAGGAGCTCGTCGCCGCGCGTGCTCATGGGCAGCAGCTCCACGCTGAGCCCGGGGCGCAGGAGTTCCAGGCGGGACTTGACATGCTCGGCCTGCCACAGCGCGAGGCGGCTGCGCCGCGTCGCGATGACCAGGCGCTTCACGGCCGCTCCGCGATCAGCTCGCGCACCGCGGGCCACTGCCGCCGGCTCACCGGCAGGCGTTCGGCAAGGCCGTCGAGCACGACCTGCCAGTGCGCCTCCTCCTCGCCGCCCCCGGTGCGCTCGAAGCCGCGGATCGCCGTGCGCGCCACCAGGCAGTTGCGGTGAATGCGCACGAACGGATTGCTGAACTCGCGCTCCAGGGCGATCAGCGATTCCTCGATCAGGTGCTCGCGCTCGCGCGTGCGCACGGTGACGTATTTCTGCTCGGCCCTGAGAAACAGGATGTCGCGCACCGGCACCAGCACGATGCGATTGCGCTCCGCGACCGACAGGTACTCGCGCGGCGCGGCCGCCGCGCGCACCAGGCTCTCGCGCCGCGGCGCTCCGGACACGAGCGCCTTCTTCAGCGCCGCGGCGAGGCGCGCCGCGCGCACCGGCTTCAGCAGATAGTCGAGCGCGTTGAGCTCGAAGGCCTCGATGGCATGCTTGTCGTGCGCGGTGACGAACACTACCGCCGGCGCATTGTCGAGCGCGCTCAGATGGCGCGCGAGCTCGAGCCCGTCCATGCCGGGCATGCGGATGTCGAGCAGCAGCACTTGCGCGCCGCTCGCCGGCAGCTGCTCCAGGGCCTCGATGCCGTTGGGCGCTTCGCCGGCTACCACGCTCGGCACGTCGGCGGCGATGTCCTGCAGCAGCTCCTTCAGCCGCTCGCGCGCCGGGCTCTCGTCGTCAGCGATGAAGATGCGGATCATGTGCGCCGGTAGGGTATTTCAATTTCGACGCGATAGCGCCCATTGGCGATCCGGGTCTCCAGGCGTGCCTCGGCGTCGAAAAACAGCGCGAGGCGCTCGCGGATGTTGTCCAGGGCCATGCGGTTGCCGGTGCGCTGCCCGCCCGCCTCGAGGTGCGGATTCTCGATCGCGGCGTGCACGCGCTCGCCGCGCCGCTCGATGCGCACCAGCACGTCGCCCACGCCGGTGCCGGGCTCGACCCCGTGATAGATCGCGTTCTCGAGCAAAGGCTGCAGCACCATCGGCGGCAGCAGCGCGTCCGAGGGCGCCGCGTCCAGTTCCCAGCTGATGCGCAGGCGCTCGCCGAGGCGCAGCTGCTCGATCTCGGCGTAGCGCTCGAGCAGCGCGATCTCGTCGGCGAGCCGCACGAACTGGCGCACGTCGGCCATCAGCGTGCGAAACAGATCCGCGAGGTCTTCTAGCGTGCGCTCGGCGCGCTTCGGGTCGCGGCGGATCAGCGCCAGCACGGCATTCAGGCTGTTGAACAGGAAGTGCGGCCGGATGCGCGCCTGCAGCGCCTGCAGCCGCGCTTCGGCGAGCGCCGGCGAAAAAGCCTTGGTATGCAGCCTGAAATAGCCGAGCAGGGACGCCGCCACCAGTGCGGTGAGCACCAGCGTGCGCGCCGGGCTCGGCATCGCTTCGCCGGCTACCGTGCGCAGCGCGGCGTGGTAGCCGCCCGCGAGCGCCGTCACCAGCACGATGATCGACAGGCCCCCGAGCCAATAAGGCAGCCGCGCGAGCCAGGGCGAAGCCGCGAACAGCGCCATCAGCTCGATCAGCAACAGCGGCTCGAGGAACGCCGCGGCGCGGATGAAGCGATCGAGCGCCGGACCGAGCGCCGCCGATGCGTAGAACGCCCCCGCAAGCGCAAGCGCGTTGACCCCCACCAGCACGCGTGCCATCACCGCCAGATTGCGGAAATCGGGCAGCAGATCCGGATAGACGTTTTGCCTTATACTCGGCATGGTTACGTACAAGTCTTAAACCGTATTCAAGCTGATTGTGCGAGCATGGCGACTAAGCCGCAAGCCGGGTCCGGCCGGCAACTTTGGTCGGGCCGATTCAGGGAGCCCGTCGACGAGCGCGTGAAGCGCTTCAGCGCCTCGGTCGGCTTCGACCAGCGCCTCGCCAAGCAGGACATCGCCGGATCGCTTGCCCACGCGCGCATGCTCGCAGCGGCCGGCATCATCACCAAGCGCGATCTTACGGCCATCGAGCGTGGTCTCGGGCGGATCCGGCGCGAGATCGAAGCGGGCAGCTTCGCCTGGTCGCTCGACGCCGAGGACGTCCACCTCAATATCGAGCGCCGCCTCACGGCGCTCGCCGGCGAAGCCGGCAAGCGCCTGCACACGGCGCGCTCGCGCAACGACCAGGTCGCGACCGACCTGCGCCTGTGGCTACGCGAGGAAATCGATGCGATCGACGCCGCGCTCGCCGCGCTGCTGCGCGCGCTCATCGCGCAGGCCGAGCGCCACGCCGCGCTGGTGATGCCCGGCTTTACCCATCTGCAGGTCGCGCAGCCGGTCACCTTCGGCCATCATCTGCTCGCCTACGTGGCGATGCTCGAGCGCGACCGCGTGCGGCTCGCGCAGTGCCGCTCACGCGTCAACCAGCTGCCGCTCGGCGCCGCCGCGCTCGCCGGCACCAGTTTTCCCATCCAGCGACAGCGCGTGGCACGGGAACTGGGCTTCGAGGGACTGGCGGAAAACTCCATCGACGCGGTGTCGGACCGCGACTTTGCGATCGAATTCTGCGCCTGCGCGGCGCTCGCGATGGTGCACTTGTCGCGCCTGGCGGAGGAGATCGTGCTGTGGTCGAGCCCGCGCTTCGGCTTCGTGCGCCTGCCCGATCGCTATTGCACCGGCTCGTCGATCATGCCGCAGAAGAAGAACCCGGACGTGGCGGAGCTGGTGCGCGGCAAGAGCGCGCGCGTGATCGGCAGCCTGGTCGCGCTGCTCGCGCTGATGAAGGCGCAGCCCCTCGCCTACAACAAGGACAACCAGGAAGACAAGGAGCCGCTGTTCGACGCGGTCGACACGCTGAAGGACTGCCTCGCCATCTTTGGCGGCCTGATCGCGGGCCTGGTCCCGGTACCGCGCGCGATGCGCGCCGCGCTTGCCGAAGGCCATGCCACCGCGACCGATCTCGCCGACTACCTGGTGCGCAAGGGTGTAGCGTTCCGCGACGCGCACGAAGCCGTGGCGCGCGCAGTGCGCGAGGCCGAGCGCCGCGGGACGGACCTCGCCCGGCTGCCGTTGGCGACGCTGCGGCGCTTTTCACCCAAGATCGGCGCGGACGCCAAGCGCGTGCTCACGCCCGAAGGCTCGGTCGCCTCGCGCAACCACGTCGGCGGCACGGCGCCCGCGCAGGTGCGCAAGGCCGCGGCACGCGCGCGCAAGCGTCTGTAGTGATGACCGAGCGCGGGCAACTCACGCAGATCGGCAAGTACCCGGTCCTTTGCAAGCTCGGCGAAGGCGCCACCTCCGAGGTGTATCAGTGCCACGACCCCTTCAATGACCGCGACGTCGCGGTCAAGGTGGCATTCCCGGAAAGCTTCCAGGACCCGGAGCGCGGCCGGCTCTACAAGAAACTGTTCCTCACCGAGGCCTCGCTCGCCGGCAAGCTGCAGCACCCGCACATCTGCCAGATCTACGACGCGGTGGCCGAGGAGAAGCTCCATTACCTCGTGATGGAGTACGTCGACGGCGGCACGCTCGAAAAGTACTGCCGCGCCGATGCCCTGCTGCCGGTCGAGCGCACGGTCGAGATCATCTTCAAGTGCACGCGCGCGCTCGAGTTCGCGCATCGCCTGGGGGTCACGCACCGCGACCTCAAGCCGGCCAACCTGCTGCACACCGGCGAGACCCACGTGAAGATCACCGATTTCGGCGCCGCGCTGATCGCGAGCGGCGAGACCACCCAGATCAGCTCGATCGGCTCGCCGGCCTACATGTCGCCCGAGCAGGTGAAGGAGGCGAGCCTCGACCACCGCACCGACATCTATTCGATCGGCGTGGTGATGTACCACCTGCTCACCGGGCGGCTGCCGTTCCAGGCGGCGAACAACTTCAGCCTGATCTACCAGATCACCAATACCCGGGCCGAGCCGCCCTCGATGCTGCGTCCCGGGCTGCCGGCGCAGATCGACGCCATCGTCATGCGCGCGATGGCGCGCGAGCGCGAGGCGCGTTACCCGCGCTGGGAGGAGTTCTCGCGCGAGCTGGCGCAGGTGTTCCGCGCCGAGCGCAGCGTGGCGCGCAAGGCGCAGGAGTTCGCCGATTCGGACCGCTTCGAGACGCTGCGCGAGCTCGCCTTCTTCCGCGACTTTTCCGACGCCGAGCTCTGGGAGGTGGCGCGCATCTCGAGCTGGCGCCACGCCGACGCCGGCCAGACGCTGATGAAGGAAGGCGAGCCGGGCGAAAACTTCTGCATCCTCGCCGAGGGCGAGGTCAAGGTCACCAAGCGCGGCAAGCTGCTCAACGTGCTGCATCCG
>VBCP01000374.1:20524-23900 GCA_005888925.1 Betaproteobacteria bacterium
CCACGGCGAAGCTCGCGCAGGTATCGGAGGGCTGCCGCAACCAGTTCGACCGCGCGTTCATGAGCATCCTGGTGGAGCGTCTGTCGGCCGCGAACCTGCGCCTATCGGGCGTCTAGCTTGGATCACGTCGCGAACTACCCGATCCTGCGCAAGCTCGGCGAAGGCGCCACCTCCGAGGTGTTCCTCTGCCAGGATCCGTTCCGCAACCGCGAGGTCGCAGTCAAGCGCATCTTTCCCGAAGCGCTGCGCGACCCGACGCGCGGGCGCCTGTTCCGCAAGCTGTTCTTCACCGAGGCGTCGCTCGCCGGCAAGCTCGAGCACCCGCACATCGCGCAGATCTACGACGCCGGCATCGGCGAGGACTCCGGCTACATCGTCATGGAGTACGTGCCCGGCGGCACCATGGAGCGCTTCTGCGTGCCCGAGAACCTGCTGCCGCTCGAGCAGGTCGTCGACATCGCCTTCAAGTGCACGCGCGCCCTCGCGTACGCGCACATGCAGGGCGTGACGCATCGCGACATCAAGCCCGGCAACCTCCTTTATGCCGCCTCGCCGACCGACGTGCGCATCGGCGACTTCGGGCTGGCGCTCAATGTCGGCGCGGAGACCACGCAGATCACGGGCGTCGGCTCCCCCGCCTACATGTCGCCCGAGCAGATCCGCGAGGAGCTGGTGGACCACCGCACGGACCTCTATTCGCTCGGCGTGGTGATGTACCAGATGCTGATCGGGCAGCTGCCGTTTCGCGCCAACAACAAGTTCAGCATGATCTACCAGATCACGCAGCACGATCCGCCGCCGCCCTCGGCGCTGCGGCGCGAGGTGCCGAGCTCGCTCGACCGCATCGTGCGCCGCGCGATGCAGAAGGAGGCGGCGAAGCGCTACCACAGCGGCGACGAGTTCGCCGAGGACCTGATCGAAGCGCTGCGCGCCGGCCTCGGCGAGGCGAGCCGCGAGACCTTCGGCGACGCCGACAAGTTCGCGCTGCTGCGCTCGATGCGCTTCTTCTCGGCCTTCGTCGACCGGTGGTGCTGCGCGAGGGCGACGCTGGCGACTTCTTCTGCGTCATCATCGAAGGCGAGATGCGGGTCAGCAAGAACAAGAAGCTCCTCACCGTGCTCGGCGCGGGCGAGTGCTTCGGCGAGATGGCGTACCTCTCGCTCAGCGGCCAGCAGCGCGGCGCCACCGTCACCGCGGGCGCCGGGTCGCGCCTGCTGCGCGTGCGCGTCGCCGACCTCGAGCAGGCGAGCGTCTCCTGCCGCAGCAAGTTCGACCGCGCCTTCATCGGCATCCTGGTCGACCGCCTCAACCTCGCGAACACGCGCCTCACCTCGGGTTGATCGGCGCACTGTCGAGACACTTGGGCATCGCTGATGCCCGGCCGGTCAGCGGCGGCTGCATCCACCGCTGCTACCGCGGCATGCTCGCCGGGCGCGCAGTGTTCCTCAAGGTGAACGATGCCCGCCTCGCCGATGCCTTCGCCGCCGAGGCCGACGGCCTCGCCGCGCTGCGCGCAGCAGGCTGCACCGCGCCCGAGCCGATTTCGCATGGCGCCGCCGGCGGCGTCGCATACCTGCTGATGGAATTCCTCGAGCTCGAGTCGCGCGGCGACTTCGCCGCGCTCGGGCGGATGCTCGCCACGATTCATCGCACACAGGGCGGGCGGTTCGGCTGGGCGCGGGATAACTACATCGGCTCGACGCCGCAGCTAAACGGTGCGTACGAGAACTGGGCAGAGTTCTGGCGCGCGCGCCGATTGGAGCCGCAGCTCGCTCTCGCGAAGCGTAATGGCTACGAGCTCGACGCAGACAATGTCGTGCAACTGCTGGAAGCTCACGCGCCGGCGCCATCGCTGCTGCATGGCGACCTCTGGAATGGCAATGCCGGCTTTCTGGCCGGCGGCGCGCCGGTGCTGTTCGACCCGGCGGTGTATTACGGCGACCGCGAAGCGGATCTCGCGATGACCGAGCTCTTCGGTGGATTCCCGCGGGAGTTTTACTCAGCCTATGGGCCGCTGCCGGCGGGTTACCAGCAGCGCAAGCACCTGTACAACCTTTACCACCTGCTCAACCACCTGAACCTTTTCGGCGGCGGCTATCTCGGGCAGGTGAAGGCGACGCTACGCCTTCTGGCTCGAGCTCTCTAGGAGTTTCTGCAGCTCGCCCGACTGGTACATCTCCCGCATGATGTCCGAGCCGCCGACGAACTCGCCGTTGATGTAAAGCTGCGGCACCGTCGGCCAGTTGGCGTATTCCTTGATGCCTTGGCGGATCTCGGCGTCGGCGAGCACGTTGACGCTGGCAAATTCGTGCACGCCGCAGGCATTGAGCACCTGCACGGCGAGCGCGGAGAAGCCGCATTGCGGCGCCTGCGGCGTGCCCTTCATGTAGAGCACGACGGGGCTGCCTGAGACCTGGTCCTTGATGCGTTGTTTGATGTCCATGGGTCCTATTTTACCGCCGGGCGCCCGAGACCCGGGGAATACCCGCCAGATCGGGCCAGGTCCGCACTTCTTCAAGCCCGGCCTGCCCCAGCAAATTGCGCACCGCGAGGTCTTGGCCGATGCCGTGTTCCAGGAGCAGCCACGCGCCATCGGCCAGATGCGCCGGGGCGGCGGAGACGACCTCGCGGATCGCATCCAAGCCGTCGGTGCCGGACACGAGCGCCTTGAGCGGCTCGAAGCGAAGCTCGGCGAGATGGGGGTCGCCGGCAGCCACGTACGGCGGATTGGACACGACGAGATCGAAGCGCTCCGCCTTTTCCTCACGGCCGAATGGGCCGAACCAGAGGCCGTGGCGCCATTCGATCTCGAGGCCGAGCGCGATGCCATTGCGCTTTGCGACTTCCAGCGCCGCCGCGCTCGCTTCCACTGCAACCACGCGAGCGTTGGGGCGATGCTTCTTGATGGCGAGCGCGAGCGCGCCGCTGCCGGTGCCCAGGTCGACGACACTGGAGAAGTCGCGCTGCAGGGCGAGCTCCACGAGCAGCTCGGTTTCGGGACGCGGGATAAGCACCGATGGATTGACGGTGAGCGGCAGGCCGTAAAACTCCTGGCGGCCCAGGATATAGGCCACCGGCTCGCCACGGCGACGGCGCCCGGTGAAATCGGCGAAGCGCGCTTCAGCCTCTGCGGGCAGAGCGCGTTCGGGGAATGCAAGCACGGCGGCCTCGCTGAAGCCGGTAGCGGCGGCGAGCAGCAGGCGCGCTTCGCGTGGCTCGATGCCGCCCGAGCGCAGCGCTTCGGCGACGGTCAAGCCGCTTCTTCGGTGAGCTGCGTGAGCTGCTCGGTCTGGTGCTCGGTGGCGAGCGCGTTGATCAGCTCGTCGAGCTCGCCGTCCATGATGCGCTCGATTTTGTAGAGCGTGAGGTTGATGCG
>VBCP01000060.1 GCA_005888925.1 Betaproteobacteria bacterium
CGCGACGGCAGCGTCCGCACCTATGCGACCGACTTCAACCTGCGCGAGGGCGACCGCGTGCAGGTGCTGGCGGACGGCAAGGTCGGACCGCTGTAAAAAGAGGAATGGGATTGCGGCAGCGCCGCGAATGGGCAGATTCTTAGTCATTTTTGCAGCGGTCTCCGCTCTCGCCGGCTGCTACAACCCGCGCTATCCGTCCGAGACGCCTGGCGCGGAGTCGGTGCCGCACGAGACCGGCAACTCGCAGGAAACGAGCGTGCGCGCACGCCGCGACGGTGCCGCGGGTTCGGGCTCGAGCGTCAGGACGGACTAGCTGGTTTATTCCGGCTTGACGCCGGCAGCCTTGACCACGCGGCGATAGCGTTCGGCGTCGCTCTTGATGCGCGCGAGGAACTCGGCGCTCGACATGCCGATCGCCTCCGCGCCGGCGGTTTCCACGAAGCGCTTCTGCACTTCCGGCTGCTCCAGCGTGCGCCGCACTTCGGCGTTCATCTTGTCGAGCACCGGCTGCGGGGTGCCCTTCGGCGCGAAGAGACCCACCCAGATCGAGGCGTCGAGATCGGCTATGCCGCCATCGCGCGGCGTCGCCCAGTCGGGGTTGAGCGGCGATTTCTTCGCCGTGGTGATGCCGATCACCTTGCCCTTTCCCGACTTGAGAAACGGCGTCGCGCCGGGCACCGCCATCACGCCGAAATCGACGTCGCCCGCACCGACGGCCGCCGCGGCCGGCGCGCCGCCCTTGTAGGGCACATGCTGTAGCTTGATGCCCGCCGCGAGCGCGAGCCATTCCCCGGCGAGGTGATTGATGCTGCCATTGCCCGCGGAAGAGAAGGTGATCGTGCCGGGTCTCGCCTTCGCTGCGCTGACCAACTCCTGGAACGTATTGAACGGCGCCGTGCTCTTCGCGAGATACAGCATCGGCGCGTCGCTCACCATGGTGATCGGCACGAAGTCGCGCTCGAGCTCATAGGGCACGTTGTCGAACAGCGCCGGGTTCACCGCGAACTCGCCGGTGTGCGCCATGAGCAGCGTGTAGCCATCGGCGGGCGCCTTCGCCACCGCCGTGGTGGCGATGAAGCCGTTGCCGCCCGGGCGGTTCTCGACGACGAAATTCCATCCCAGGCGCTCGTTCATTTTCTGCGTGAGGATGCGCGTGCTGGTATCGACCGCGCCGCCCGGCGCGAACGGCACCAGGATACGGACCGGCTTCGCCGGATAGTCCTGCGCCTGGGCGAGCGCCGCCGCCGCACCGAGGATGATGCCGAGCATCGCTTTCATGACTGTCTCCTTTTTCGCGCGGCGAGCTTTACCGCTTCGATGATTTCCGGGTAGGCCGCGCAGCGGCAGAGATTACCGGACAGGTAATGCCGGATCTCGTCCTCCGAGGGGTCGGGATGCTCGTCGAGCAGCTGGCGCGTCATCAGCACGAAACCCGGCGTGCAGAAGCCGCACTGAAACGCGGCGCGCTCGATGAAGGCTTCCTGCACCGCGTCGAGCTCGGCTGCGCCCTCGACCGTCTGCACGTGTGCACCCTCCGCGAGCGCGGCGAGGTAAAGGCATCCGGAGACCGCCGTGCCATCGACCAGCACCGTGCAGCAGCCGCAGAGGCCCTGCCCGCAGCTTTCGCGCGCGCCGAAGAGCCCGAACTCCTCGCGCAGGACTTCGACCAGCGTCTCGTGCGGCGCGACCTGCGCTTCGACGCTTGCGCCGTTCAGCCGGAACTGGATCGCGCGCCTCATTTGTGCATCGCCTGGAACACCGCCTCGGGGTTCAGCGGCAGCTCGGTGAGTCGCACGCCGATCGCGTCGTGGATCGCATTCGCGACGGCCGGCGAGACGCCGAAGGTCGCGGTCTCGCCGACGCCCTTGGCGCCGAACGGGCCGCTGCGCTGCTCGGCCACCACCGCTTCGTTGACGATCTCGGCCGGCAGGTCGAGCAATCCCGGGATCTTGTACTCGGCGAGCGAGGCGTTGCGCAGCTGGCCCTCGGCGTCGAACAGCATTTTCTCGAAGAGCGTGAAGCCGAGCTGCATGATCGCGCCGCCGGAGAGCTGCGTCTCGACAATGCGCGGATTGATCGGCGTGCCGACGTCGGCGACGTTGATCAGCCGCGTAATGCGCACACGGCCGGTCTCGGTGTCGACCTCCAGCTCGACGCCGGTGGCGCCGACCATCCAGAACGGCGTCGCGTTCTCGGTCTGCCCGTTCTCGTCCGGCGGCGTGTACGGCGGGATGAAATTGCCGCCACCCATCACTGAGCCGGCTCGCATGCCGTACTTCTTCCGGAAGACATCGGCGATCGGCGTATCCGCCGCGAGCTTCAGCTCGGCCCGCAATTCGTTCAATTTCCTGACTGCGTCCTCGGCGGCAAGCTTGACCGCGTTGCCGCTATGGAAGAGCGAGCGCGAGCCGAGCGTCGCCATATCGAACGGCGTCACGTCGGTGTCGGAATGCACCACCGTCACGGATTCGGTCGGCATCCGCAGCACCTCGGCCGCGATCTGCGCCATCGCCGTGTCCGAGCCCTGCCCCATGTCGACGCAGCTGGTGTACACGGTGCAGCTGCCGTCGGCGTTAACGCTGACCGCGGCGAGCGAGGTGGTGTTGGCGATGCAGGCCTTGAAGCCGATGGCGAGGCCGCGGCCGCGGCGCACGGTGCCGCTCCCATGGTCGAACGGTTTCTCCCATTCGAGCAAAGCGGCGGTGCGCTCCAGCACCTTCTCGAGCGCTGCATCCTTCATTCGCGTGCCAGTCGCTTGCGGCCGGCCTTCGCGCAGCAGGTTCTTGCGCCGGAACTCGACCGGGTCGATGCCGAGCTCGCGCGCAATCATGTCGGTGTGGCTCTCGTAGGCCCAGACGAGCTGCGGGATGCCGAAGCCGCGCAGCGCGCCCGCCGGCGGCAGGTTGGTATAGAGCGCGTACGAATCTATGGACACATCCTGGATATCGTAAGGCCCAGGAGCGGTGAAGCCGGACTTCTGCGTGACGCGCGGCCCGATGTCCGCGTAAGCACCGCCGTTCCACCACACCTCGCAGTCGCGCGCGACGATGCGCCCATCGCGCGTCACCCCGCTCTTGATGCGGAAAGTGCTCGCGTGCTTGGTGATGGTGAAGAACTGCTCCTCCATCGTGAGCGAGACCTTCACCGGCCGGTGCACCAGGAGCGAGAGCACCGCCACCAGCGCCTCGAGCTTGATATAGAGCTTGGCGCCGAAGCCGCCGCCGAGAAACGGTACCCGCACGCGCACGCGGTTCTCCGGCCAGCCGAGCAGCCGCGCGATCTCGATCCTGACGAAGGATGGGCTCTGCGATGCGGTGTGAATGGTGAGCGAGCTGTCGGTCGACTCGGCGACCGAGACCAGCGGCTCGAGCGGCGTGTGCATCACCTGCTGCGTGCGGAAGCGGTGCTCGAAGACGCGCTCGGCGCCTTTCATCGCCTTTGCCGCATCGCCGCGGCGCAGGCGGAAGTCGAGCGCGACGTTGGTGTTGCTGCGCCCCTTCAGATGCTTGAGGTCCGGAAAGGTCCCGGCCGGCTTGAGCGTCTCGTGGACGATCGCCTTGGAGGTCATGGCCTCCACTTCGTCATAGACCGCGGGCAGCTCCTCGTACTCGGCGCTGATGAGATGCACCGCCTCCTCGGCGACGTGCGGATCCGAGGCGAGCACCACCGCGACCGGCTCGCCGACGTAGCGCACCTTGTCCACCGCCAGCACCGGCTGGTCGTGGAATGCCGGCCCGTAGTACGGCTCGGGCACCAAGGTCTTCACTTCCGCTGCCGTCACCACGCTGTGCACGCCCGCCAGCGCTCGCGCCGCGCTGACATCGATGCGCTTGATGCGCCCATGCGCGACGCTCGAGCGGAAGATCTTGCCGTAGAGCATTCCCGGCAAGCGCAGGTTGTGCACGTACTCCGCGCGGCCCGTGACCTTGAGCCACGATTCCAGGCGCGGCACCGAGCGCCCGACTTGCGGCGTCTCAGTGGCTTGCGTGGCGCGCTTCATGGATTGCCCTTGCGAGATAAACGCGGAGCAGCTGCTTCTTGTACTGCGCCGAGCCGTGCAGGTCGCTCTCGATGCGCAGTCCCTCGGCGGCCTCCACCGAGGCAAGCCGGGTCGGCCTGTCCGTCGCGGCGCTCACCACAATGCTGGTTTTCCGCCCGTCGAGCACCACCGCCACGCCGAGCGCCGGCCAATCATCGGCGGAGCGCGTCGTGCATTTCAGGTACGCGGCGCGGCGCGCGCCCATCGCCGGCACCAGCAGCTGGGTGATGAGTTCATTGCGCGCCAGGGTTGTTTCCAGATAGCCCGCGTACAGCGCCTCCACCGGCGTGGTGCGCTCGCCCTTCGGGCCGGCGATCGTCACCGTGGCGCCGAGCGCCGAGAGCAACGGCGGCAGATCCATGTGCGGGTCACCATGCGCGAGATGACCGCCAACGGTGGCGACGTTACGCACGCGCACGTTCGAGAGCGTGCGTAGCGTGCGCGCGATGACCGGCCACTCTTTGAGCAGCGGCGACTTCTCCAGCGCGCGCAGCGTGGTCATGGCGCCGACGCGCAGCTCGCCGCCGTTGCCGCGCTCGATCTGATCGATGCCGAGCCGGCGCAGGTTGACGAGGCGAGTCGGCCGCAGCACGCCCGCCTTCATCATCAGCATGAGCGCCGTGCCGCCCGACAGCGGACGCACGCCATCGGCGCCGAGCAGCGCGAGTGCCTCGCGCAGCGACCGCGGCTCCGCCAATTCGAAAGGACTCAGGCCTCGCTCCTCCTCGCCAATTTTAAGCATGCTAATCTCACCGCGGTCGATGTTTCGAACCCTTGACGGCGCGCGGGTGGAGTACGACCAGCATGGCGCGGGCGCGCCGCTCATGCTGATCCATTCGCTCCTGACGGAGCTCACGGTTTTCGATGTGGTGCTGCCGCGTCTGGCAAGGCAAAGGCGCGTCACACGCATCAACCTTCCCGGCTTCGGCGCTTC
>VBCP01000375.1:0-3169 GCA_005888925.1 Betaproteobacteria bacterium
TGGCAGTCGCGGCGCTCTTCTGGCTGTGCCTGCGCCTGAGCCGCGAGCTCGGATTTCCCGCGACGCGGCGCGAGCTGCGGCCGAAACGGCTCGAGCTTGTTTGACACGTCAATAGCCGGGGCCCAATTGCGCGTCGCGCAGTCTTGCGGCGAGCTCGGCTCAGGCTTGCGTCGCCTGGGCGCGACGCTGTCGCGGCCATCCTCGCTTTTGGCTGCGGCGGCCGCGGGAGCGGTGGTTGGCTTCTCGCTCGAGCGCCTCGGCGGCGCTGGCGGCCTGGCACGAGGGCTCGCAGCAGCCGCTTTGCGCCACGGCATGGCGCGCTATGTACGCTACCGCACGGCGCCGGCTGACCCATCAGCCGAAAATGCAGCCTATGGCCAAACCCTCGCCCCAAATGCAGACCCTGTCGCGCGCCCTGGCGGATTGCGGCGGAGAAGCGCCGCTCGCTAAAAAGCTCGGCGTTTCCGTCGAAGTCCTGTCCGGCTGGCTGCGCGGACACGACGTTCTCCCGGCGAACATGTATCTCCGAGCACGCGATCTGGCGGCCGTGCGACGGCGCTGAAGGACCCCGGCACCGACCGCTGGCACTAGCCGGTCACGAAGTAGCCAGCATCCCCTTAGTGGAACACCCGCGCGAATGTCCGCTCGCGCAGCAGCTCGCCAGCCTCGGGGCACTCCTCGATCAGCGCGGCGAGCGCCGCCACGATCACGCCGCGCAGCTCGCGGTGTGGCGCCGCGCCCGAGGGATGGGTGGTGACCTCGCTCACGAAAAGCTCGGTCTGGTGCTCGACGGCAAAGCCGCAGAGCGCGGGGCAGCGGCGAAAAAGGGCGTTGACGCTGGCCTCGAGGCGCTGTTCGTGCATCTTCGTGTCCATCGGTCGATGGTGCGCGTCTCGGCGCCCGGCGTATGTGCGATTGCGAACAGATGGCGATTGCCGCCTTATGTGCGCAAGCGCATGGAGAGCGCGGTCATGGGGCTGTAGCCTCGCAACGTGATCGAAGTCCTCACTCCGGTCGAGCAAAAGCATCATCTGCCGGCGTTGCCGTACCCCCACGCCGCCCTCGAGCCGTACATCGACGCGCGCACCATGCAGCTGCATCACGGCGAGCACCACGCGAGGTACGTCGCGGAATTGAACGGCGCGCTGGCGCCGTTCCCCGACTTGCGCTCGAAGAGCGCGCTCTGGCTGCTGCTCAACCTGCGCAAGCTCCCCGCGGAGATCCGCGTCGCGGTGCACGCGAGCGCCGGCGGCCACGTGAACCACGGCCTGCTCTGGCAGGCGATGTCGCCGACCGGCGGCGGCGTGCCCCTGGGCCCCCTGGGCGACGCGATCGCGCGCGACTTCGGCTCCTTCAACCAGTTCAAGGCACGCTTCGACGAGGCCGGCGCCGGGCTGCGCGGCAGCGGCTGGGTCTGGCTCGCACGGGCGCTCGAAAAGGGCGGCGGCCTGGAGGTGCTCACCACGCAGGGCCATGACCATCCCCTGATGCACGGCCGCTTCCCGCTACTGGTCAACGATCTGTGGGAGCACGCCTACTACCTTAAGCATGAGAACCGGCGCAGCGAGTATCTCGCCGGCTGGTGGCCGGTCGTGAACTGGCCCGAGGCCGCGCGCCGCTACGAGCGCTCCGAGCATTCCACCGACGAGAAATCACCGAGGTTTCCATGGACCAAGCAGCCGTTCTGACCGACGTTCAAACCTTGCGCAAGCGCGCCCGCCAGCATCTCGACGAGGGCGCGGTGACCTCCGGCTACAGCGCCGACCGCGAGACGGTGCTCAAGCAGCTCAACGACTCGCTCGCCACCGAGCTGGTCTGCGTGCTGCGCTACCGGCGCCACCACTTCATGGCGAAGGGCATCCATTCGCAGGGCGTCGCCGCGGAATTCCTCGCGCACTCGAACGAGGAGCAGGGCCACGCCGACCAGCTCGCCGAGCGCATCGTGCAGCTTGGCGGCGAGCCGGATTTTTCGCCGAACGGCCTCGCCGCGCGCAGCCACGCCGAATACGTCGCCGGCGTGACGCTCATCGACATGATCCGCGAAGACCTGGTGGCCGAGCGCATCGCCATCGACAGCTATCGCGGCTTCATCCAGTACCTGGGCGACAAGGATCCGACGACGCGGCGGATGCTCGAATCGATCCTAGCGGTCGAAGAGCAGCACGCCAACGAGCTCGCCGACCTCCTGCAGGACGCTTCCGGGCTGGCCGCGAAAACGCGCGCCGCGCTCGCCTAGGAGAACGCCATGCTCTACACGATCGCGGTCGTGCTGCTCGTCCTGTGGGCGCTGGGATTCGTCTCCGCCTATACCATGGGCGGTTTCATCCACGTCCTGCTGGTGATAGCGATCATCGTCGTCCTGATCCGGGTGATCAACGGCCGAAGACCGATCTGACGTCGTCCCGCCGGCCGGCGCGGTAGGCGTTCATATCCGCTTCCAGGAGCAGCAGGTGGCGGAAGAGCTGACTGAGGCGGGCGTTGCCGGTTTCCGAGTCCGGCAGCTTGCGCAAATCCAGAAAGAATCTCGCGCCGAGGGCCTTTGCCGAAAGCGCGATGCCGGCGGGCGGGCTGGCGGGTCCTTCCTCGTCGCGAAGGCAAACCACCGGCGTGTCGACCAGGCGCTCGTCGTTCACGATGTGCTCGAGCAGCTCGAACATCCTCGACTCGTTGAACTGCACGCAGATCACCACCAGGTTGAAAGGCTCGCGTGCCAAGGCGCGCCGCGCTTCGGCCAGGGTGCCAACCGAGGTGCAATCGTATTCGCCAAGAATGGCGCGCAGCCGGGGTGCGACCGAAGGGACTTCGGCGACTAGTACCCGTGGATTAAGGCGCTCCATCGGGCGAAAGCAGGCAACAAGTGTGCCTATTTGGACGCTAATTCGACAGTGCGAGCGCCACCATCCGGCGCAGCAGCCGCTCGCGCAGTCCGCGCGGGTTGGCAAGCCCCATGCGCGCGAGGGGCGGCGCATCGCGCGGCCGCGCGCGGGCGCCGAGCAGCGCGCCGGCGAGCGCCAGGCGCTTGCACCAGCCCGCGGAATTCTTCTGCAGCCACAGCAGCGCGTGCACCAGGCGCTGCTCGTCGTCGTCGAAGTCGGTGCCCAGGGGAAACATGGGGAGCAGGCCGCGCGCGGCCAGCGGGGCGAGGTTTTCCTCCAGTCGCGTTTCGGAA
>VBCP01000375.1:3194-4483 GCA_005888925.1 Betaproteobacteria bacterium
CGCGGTAGCTTGCCGGCGGCCTTGGCGCGCTCGGCGAGCCCGTCCTGGAAGCGGCGATCGGCGATCGCGATCAGCGCCGCCGCGACCTCGGCGTCGGTGCGCCCGCGCAGATCGGCGATGCCGTATTGCGTGACGACGATGTCGCGCAGGTGCCGCGGGATGGTCTCGTGGCCGTAGCTGAAGACGATGTTCGACTCGACGCGGCCGCCCGCTTCGCGCGTCGCGCGCAATAGCTGGATCGAGCGCGCGCCCTCGAGCTCGTGCGCCATGGCGACGAAGTTGTACTGGCCGCCGACGCCGCTCAGCACCCGGCCGTCCGCCAGGCCGTCCGAGACCGCGCCGCCGAAGAGCGTCGCCTTCATGCAAATGTTGATGAAGCGCGCATGCACCCGTTGCCGTCGGCCGAGCGCCTCCTCGCCGTACAGGTCATTGACGCGCGAGACCGAGGTCATCTGGAACAGCCCGCGCTCCTCGTCGCTCAACTCGTGCAGCGCCCGATAGAGCTCGCTCGGCCCGAGGAAGAATGCGGCCTGCACCACCGGGCCCTCGGCCCGGCGCCGGATCACGCCCGCGCGATAGAGCGTCATCAGCCCCCAGGTGAGCATCTCGCTCGAGGCGAAGAGACCCGTGTCGAAACGCCCGCGCTCGACGAGCGCATGGCGGCCGATGTCGAGCGCCTCGAGCGCGGCGCTGAACGCTGCGCTATCCGCATGGCGCAGGCGCAGCCAGTGCGCCACGGTGTCGCCGAGCGAGCCGATGCCCAGCTGCAGCGTGCCGCCGTCCTTCACCAGCGCCGCGGCATGGATGCCGCCACCAGCACGTCGAAGTAGTCCTCGCCGACCTCGGCGTCGTGCAGCATGAAAGGCAGCTTGCGGTTGACCATGCCGGCGACGACGCAAGGCGCGCCGGCCGCGCGCATCGCCTTCACCACGTCGAGCGTGAGATCCGGATTGCAGCTCAGGCTGTAGCGGCCGCCGCGCTCGGCGACCATGACGAGCACCGCGTTCGTGCCGCGGGCGCGCATGTCGCGCGCCACGTGGGTGTAGTTGCTGCTGATGTAGCTTTGCTGTGCCGCCGGCACGCCGAGCATCGCGCCGGGGCGGAAGTAGAACTCGTTCAGCTCGACGTTCGCGGGCAGGCCGCCCGCGCGCAGGTCGCGCAGGTAGTCGAGCTCGGGCACGCCGGCGAAGGCGCGGCGTGCATAGGGCTCGAGAAAGCGCCGCTCGAGCTCGCCCGAAGCGCGCGGCACTTCGAGCGACAGCGCGGTGATGATCGCAAGGCGCAGGCGC
>VBCP01000375.1:4577-6422 GCA_005888925.1 Betaproteobacteria bacterium
CCCGGAGTTTAGTGCCCGAGCAGCGCGCCCGCGGGCTTCAGCGAGTCGACCCGGTCGAAGACCACCTTGAGGATGGCCACCAGCGGCGCGCCCAGCAGCAGGCCCCACACGCCCCATAGCCAGCCGAGGAAGAGCAGCGCGATGAACAGCACCGCGGTGTTCACGCGTGCGAAGCGGCTGTGCAGCCAGGTCATGAAGACGAAGCCGACGCCGGCGGCGATGACGAGCGAGACCAGCGCGACGGCGAGCCCCCAGAAGAGCGAGCCGAACTGCACGAAAGCGGCGAGACCGCTGCCGACGGCGACCAGCGCCGAGCCGAGATAGGGGACGAAGTGCAGCACGCCGGCCGCGACGCCCCACACGCCCGCCTGGTCCACGCCGAGCGCGAGGAATGCGAGCCAGGTGCCGAGCGCGAGCAGCGCGTTCGACGCGAGCATGGCAAAGAGATAGCGCTGCACCTGCACGTCGATCTCCTCGAGGATGCGCACCGCGTCCTTCTTGCGCGAGAGCGTTGGCCCGACGAGCCCGACCAGCTTCCTGCGGAAGTGCACGCCGGAGGCGAGCAAGAAGTAGGTGAGCAGCAGCACGATCGGCGTCTGCGCCGCGACGTTCACGATCAATGCGGTCTGCGCGAGCGTGTAGTCGGTGAGCCAGGTGGGCTCCGGTGCCTGCTGTGCAGCCGCGCGCACCTGCGGCGCACCCCCATCGGTAGCGGCGCCCTGGAGCTGCTGCGCCGTTTCGCGCATGTTCTGCAATGCGCTCGGTGCGCTCGAGCGCCCGACGCTCATCTCGTGGCGCAGCTTGCGGGCGGCCTCGGGCCACTTCTCGATCAGCGCCTCAGCGTCGCCGCTCACCGAGACCGCGATCCAGGAAACGCTCCCCACCACCATCGCCAGCACCAGCGCCGCGCCGACGCTGCGCGGCACGCGCCACGACTGCAGGCGGTTGACCAGCGGATGCAGCGCGTAGCTGCCGAGAATGCCGATCAGCAGCGGCACGAAGAAATCGCGCGCCAGGTACAAGGCCGCCGTCAGCGCGAGCAGCGCCAAGCCGCCCGACGCTAGGTTGATGCGCGAGTCGCCCGCCACGCCTGCTACACCAGCCGCGCCAACTGCGCCGTCCAAGCCCGCGACGCCCGCGGTGCCATCCACGCCCGCGAGTCCAGTCGCGCCAATCGCGCCAGCCTTGCCGGCCGCGCCATCCAAACCAGTTGCGCCGGCGGCGCCCACCGCGCCAGCCCTCCCAGCAGCGCCGGTCGCGCCTGCTTTGCCCGTTGCGCCGGCCGGTCCCGACTTCGGAGCCGCGTCCAGAAGAGTTGTATCGGTCACAAGCGCGCGGCTTGGTAGAGCGGGGCTCACCGCTCGCCCCGTCCCGTGGTGCGGCGGCCCTTGTGGCGGGGAAAACTGCGCGACGCGCCTGGCTGCGACAGCGCCAGCTGGGTACGGCGCGAATAGCCTGCCCGCGCGGCTGACGGCTCTGGCGAGTTCCTGACCTTCGCCAACTCCAGCATCACGGCCGCGACGTTCGCCGAATGCCGGCCGCCGGGTCCGTGCGATTGCAGCGCGTCGCGCTCGCGAGCGAGCAGCTCATTCAGCTTGCGCAACGCCTCGCCGCGCGCCGGCGCAGTATCCGAGCCCGAGTCGTGCTCCATCGCCTGGCGGTGCATGGCAATGATGCCGATGAGGTCGAGGACCTCGTCGCTCGGCGTTACACGATCCGGGTCCATTGCCGTCCTCAGCGTTTCGCGACGAGAAAGCCGATCAAGAGGCCGGCCGCGACCGCTAGGCCGACCGCGGTCCACGGATTGCCGCGGATGTAATCGGGCCGCGAAGCGTCGGCGAGCAT
>VBCP01000381.1 GCA_005888925.1 Betaproteobacteria bacterium
CGATCAGCCCGGTCTACACCAGCCACGAAGTGCGCTACCAGCTCGAGGACAGCGGTGCGCGCGCCATCATTTGCCAGGACATCCTGTACGAGAAAGTCGAGAAGTCGGGCGCGAAGCTCGACTTCGCCGTGCTGACGAGCGTCAACGAATACCTGCCGGCGTTGAAGCGCCTGTTCAGCAAAAAGACCGAAGTGCCCGCGGCGCCCGGGCTGTACTGGCTGCAGGCGCTGCTGAAGAGCCATCCTGCCGAGCCACCGGCCGTGGCCATCGATCCACGCCTGGATCTCGCCGCGCTGCCTTATACCGGCGGCACCACCGGCAGTCCGAAAGGCGTGATGCTCACGCATTACAACCTGATGGCGGCGCAGATTTCCGGGCAAGCCGCATTTCCCAAGCTCGAAGCCGGCAAAGAGGTGATCCTCGCGTTCCTGCCGTTTTTCCACATCTACGGCCAAGTCGTGATCATGTTGAACGCGATGATCCAGGGAAACCTGCTGGTGCTCTTCACCAGTCCCGACACCGAGGCGATCCTCGCCGCGATGGAGCGCTACCAGGCGACGGTGTTCTACGGCGTGCCGACGCTTTACGAGTATCTGAAGGACCACAAGGACACCGGCAAGGCGAACTGGCGGCGCCTGAAGCTGGTGCTGTCGGGCGCGGACACCCTGCACGAGTCGACCATGCAGGGCTGGGCGCGGCGCACCGGCTCGCAGATCACCGAGGGCTACGGCCTGTCGGAGACGGCCGCCTCCGGACACGTCAATCCGATTCACCGACCGAAGCCCGGGTCCTTCGGCTGCCCGGTGCCGAGCATGCATGCGGCGCTGCTCGACACGCAGACGCTCGAATTCGTCGCGGCGGGCACCACGGGCGAGCTGGTGCTCTCGGGCCCGAGCGTGATGCAGGGGTACTGGAACCGGCCGCAGGAGAACGAGCGCGCCTTCGTCGAGAGGGCAGGCCGGCGCTGGATGCGCACCGGAGACTTGGTGCGCATGGACGACGAGGGCTACTTCCACTTCTACGACCGCTCCAAGGACCTCATCAAGTACAAAGGCCATTCGGTCTTCGCCAAGGATGTCGAAGACGTGCTCTACGGCCACCCGCAGATCAAGGCCGCGGGCGTGGTCGGCGTGCCCGATCCCGCGGTCGGCCAGCGTATCAAGGCGATCGTGGTGCTGCAGGGCGACGCGCGCGGCAAGGTGAGCGAGGATGAAGTGAAGGCGTTCTGCCGCGAGCGCCTGGCCGAGTACAAGGTGCCGCACGTCGTGGAATTCCGCGGCGAGTTGCCGAAGACCGACGTCGGCAAGGTCTCGCGCCGCGAACTTCGGGAAGAGACCGCTTAAGCCACGGCGAGCGAGTCGATGGGGTGCGGCTGGTAGATGCCGAAGCCCTGCGCGTAGGCGACGCCCATCGCTTTCAAGCGCAGCAGCACGTCCTGATCTTCCACGCACTCCGCGACGATGGCGTAGCCGAGCGTCTGGCCGACGCGCAGGATGGCGTTGAGCTTGTTGCGTGCCGTATCGCTCGAGAGCACCTTGCGGCAGATGCTGCCATCGACCTTGACGAACTTCACGCCGAGCTCCTTCACCGGGACGAACGACACGGCGCGGTGGCCGAAGCCGTCGATCAGCAACGCGCCGCCGATCGCGCGGTAGGCATCGCTGAAGCGCTTGCAGGCGCCCAGCCGCAGCAGCGCATCGCTCTCGTCGATCTCGAAGAGCAGCTTGTCCGCCGTCACCTGCTGGGAGCTGAGCTGAGCCGCGACGAAGCGCGCAAACTCCTCGTCGTCGAGGGCCTGGCCGGAAAGATTGACCGTGAAGCGCTGGACGCGCGAGCCGGCGGCGAGCCGCTTGATGGTGTGACGCACCACCCAGCGGTCAAGCTGCGGCATCATCCGGTAGTGCTCGAACACGGGCAGGAACTCACCGGGCGGCAGCAGCGCACGCTCCTCCTCGCGCAGGCGCACCAGCACTTCGGCCATCGGGTAGCGCTCCTCGCCGGCGAACTGCAGGATCGGCTGGCAGTACAGCTCGAACTCGTCGTTCTCGATCGCGTCGCGCAGGCACCGGACCGGGTCGGTCCAGCCCGCGAGCTCGGAATCCATCCGCTGGAGAAACGGGTCATCCATGCCGCCGAATTCTAGCGACCGGACGTGACTGCGCTAACATCCTTTGCACAACCGCACACAACGATAAATCGCCCTGGCCGCGCCGTTTTTCCGCGTCGACAGCCTCACCAAGCGCTTCGGCGGCCTCACCGCCGTCAACGGCGTCAGCTTCGAGCTTTCCCGCGACCAGATCGTCGGGCTGATCGGGCCCAACGGCGCCGGGAAGACCACCCTTTTGCGCCTGATCACCAAGATCCTGCGCCCCGACTCGGGGCGCATCGTTTTTCAGGGCGAGGACATCACGCGCCTTCGGCCCTGGGAGGTCGTGCAGCGCGGCATCGCCGGCACCTTCCAGAACACGCGGCCTTTCCGCCACCTGCCGATCGTCGCCAACGTCATGGTGCCGCTGGTGGCGCCGCGCGCGCGCAGCAGGGGCGAATGGGTGAAGCGCATCGAAGCAAAAGCGCTCGATGCGCTCGAGTTCGTCGGCATTTCCGACATGGCGCTGGAACCGGCATCGGCGCTCTCACAGGGTGACCTCAAGCGCCTTGAGGTGGCGCGGGCGATCGCCACCGAGCCCGAGCTCTTGCTGCTCGACGAGCCGCTCGGCGGCCTCAATCCTGCCGAATCGGAGCTGCTGGCGAAATCCATCCGCCGCCTGCACAAGGGCGGGCGCTTCGGGCGCCTGCATTCCGAAGGCGCCGCGGTGCTGATGATCGAGCACAAGCTGAAGGAGCTGATGTCGATCGTCGATCGCGTGATCGTCGTCGACCATGGCGAGATCATCGCCGATGGCGCGCCGGCCGAGGTGGTCAAGAACCCGAAGGTGATCGAGGCCTATCTGGGGACCGCCGATGCCGCTGCTTGAGGTGCGCAACCTCTCGGTGCGCTACGACAGGGCGCAGATCCTGAACGGCCTGTCGCTCGAGGTCGCCGAGGGCGAGTTCGTCGGCGTGGTCGGCCCCAACGGCGCCGGCAAGTCGACCCTGCTGCGCGTGATCTCGGGCCTGGTGGGCTTCGAGCGGCGCATGAAGCGCGGTACCGACGGCGACATCGTGCTCGAAGGCGAGGTGCGTTTCGCGGGGGAGCGCATCGACGCGCTGCCGGCACACGAGATCCGCCGGCGCGGGCTGGTGCACTGCCCGGAGCGCCGCCGCCCGTTCCGCGAGCTCACGGTGCAGGAGAACCTGCTGGCCGGCGCCTTCCTTTCATCGAATAAATCGGAAACGCAGCGTCGCCTAGAGCACTGCTTTGCGCTCTTTCCGCGGCTCGCGGAGCGCCGCGGCCAGATCGCGGGCACGCTGTCCGGCGGCGAGCAGCAGATGCTCGCCACGGCGCGCGCGCTCATGTTCGAAGCGAAGCTCCTCGCGATCGACGAGCCGTCGCTCGGCCTCGCGCCGCGCATCCGCCAGGAGCTGTTCGCCGCGATCGCGCGCATCCACGCCGAGGGCGTGCCGGTGCTGCTGGTCGAGCAGGAGGTGGCGCAGGTGTTTCGCATGGCCTCGCGCAACTACGTGCTCTCGCAGGGCCGCATCCTCGCGCAGGGCAGCGGCGCCTCACTGATGGCCGACGAGACGCTCCGCGCGGGTTACCTTGGACTGTAGCGGTGCCGTGCACAGGCGGCACACGCTCTTCCAGGCGCCGTTCCTCTGCTTGCAGCGCGGGCATTGCACCTCGATCTTGTCGCGCAGCCACGGCGCGAGGCCGCGCGGCATGAAGAGCAGCACGAGCAGCACGATGAGCGCGAAGATCAGCAGGCGCAGCTCACCGAAGGACCTGAAACTGCCGAGCCACTCCGTGAGCGGGTACAGAAGGAACACCGCAGCGACCGGACCGTAGATCGTGGCGAGGCCGCCGAACACGCCCCAGATCACGACCTGGAAGGAGAGCGCCACCTCGAGCGACGAAGGCCCGGCGACGCGCAGGTAATGGGCGAAGAGCGCCCCGGCGAAGCCGGCG
>VBCP01000376.1:0-2820 GCA_005888925.1 Betaproteobacteria bacterium
AAGGTGCTCTATCCCTGGACTACAGAGGCGGGCTACGGCGCGGTGGCGTTCGACGGCAGCGTGCTCCTGGACGACGCGGCGATTGAGCGCCATGGCGTCAAGCCCGGGCAGATCGAGAAGGCGGTCGCCGACGCGCACGCCAAGGTGGAGCGCCGATCCGCGCGCTTGCGCAAAGGCCGCGCCGCGCTGGCGCTCGAGGGGCGCACCGTGATCGTGGTGGACGACGGCATCGCCGCCGGCTCGACCATGCGCGCCGCGATCGCCGCGCTGCGCCGGCAGGGCGCGGGCAAGATCGTCGTCGCGGTGCCGACCGCGCACCAGCCGACGCTCGATGCGATCTCCAAGCTCGCCGATGAGACATTTTGCGCAAACGTGCGCGGTGGTGGCGGCAGCTTCGCGGTCGCCGAAGCCTATGAGGAATGGCGCGATCTTCCGGACGAAGAGATCGAAACGCTGCTCGAAAATCGGGTAAGGTGAACGCAGGGAGATTCAGCAAAATGAAAAGACAATCGGGAGTATCGACCGCCGGCATCGCGCTCGTCATCGTCGTGCTCGGCGCCGCGGGCGGCGGCTTCTTCGGCTGGCAGCAGCACCAGGAGCTCGCGCGCCTGCGTGTCGAGCTGGTCAACGCCAAAGGAGCGCTCAATCAGGCGGCCTCCGATGCGCGCACGGCGATGAACCAGGCGGCGAGCGCGCGCAAGGAGCTCGACGAGCAGAAGGCCAGCTTCGAGCAGATGCGCGTCGAGCGCGACGCGGCCAAGGCGTTTCTCGACACCGAGCGAACGCATGCCGCGCGGCTGCAGGGCGAGCTCAGCCTCGCGCGCGAGCAGATCGCGCAGCTGCGGGTCCGCGCAACGCCGCCGCCTCAGTACGCGCAGCCGACGACGGTGCAGCCGACAAACATCCGCGTCGCGCCAGGGCAGCGCGGCCGCGCGGTCGGCGCCGGCGCGCCGGCGGTTCCGGCGCAGATCCCGAGATAATTACGACCCTGGCCCCGAATTGAAGCGCTGCGCCTGGGCCGCGACGCCGCTCGGCATTGCCTACCACGACGCCGAATGGGGCGTGCCGGTGCACGATGACCGCGTGCTGTTCGAGTTCCTGCTGCTCGAGGGCGCGCAGGCCGGGCTCTCCTGGGAGACGATCCTGCGAAAGCGCGACGCCTACCGCAACGCGTTTGCCGGCTTCGATCCGCAAAAAGTGGGCCGTTTCTCATCGAAGAAAATATCAGCCTTGATGCGAGATGAAGGCATCGTACGCAATCGCCTCAAGCTCCAAAGCAGCGTCACCAACGCAAAGGCGTTCCTCGCCGTGCAGAAGGAGTTCGGCAGCTTCGACGCCTACGTCTGGCGCTTCGTCGGCGGCAGGCCGCGGGTCAATCGCGGCAACAGGGTCCCGGTGAAGACGGCGCAATCCGATGCGCTGAGCAAGGATCTGCTCAAGCGCGGCTTCAAGTTCGTCGGCTCGACCATCTGCTATGCGTACATGCAGGCGGTCGGCATGGTCGACGACCACAGCCCGGACTGCTTCCGCAAGAATTCGGGGTCAGGGTCGTAATTATTTAAGCGGGGGGAATCATGCGCACCGCCATCATCATCGCCGCCGGTCTGGTCCTCGCCGCGCTCTTCGTCTTTGGAGGACGGTTCATTGGCCAAACGGCGGCGCTCGGCGCGAAGATCTTCATCGCGCTGTGGTTCATCGCCGCGGCGCTGAACATGTGGCTCGGCGTGGCGAAGGCCGGCTACTCGTTCATGGAGGAGCTGCCGATCTTCCTCGCGATCTTCGCCGTGCCCGCGGCGGCCGCGGGCTTCGTCTGGTGGAAGTATTCATGACCAAGGGACGGCTCGAAGCCTTCAGCGACGGCGTGATCGCCGTGATCATCACCATCATGGTGCTCGAGCTGAAGGTGCCGCACGGCGCCGACGCTGCGGTGCTCGCGCCGCTGGTGCCGGTGTTCCTCACCTACGTGCTGAGCTTCGTGTTCATCGCCATCTACTGGAACAATCACCACCACATGTTCCACGCGGTGCACCACGTCACCGGCGCGACGCTGTGGGCGAACCTGCATCTGCTGTTCTGGCTCTCGCTCGTGCCCTTCGTCACCGGCTGGATGGACGAGAACCATCTCGCGCCGGTCACCGTCGCGGCCTACGGCATCGTGCTGATCTGCGCCGCGATCGCGTATTACATCCTCACCCGCGTGCTGCTCGCGAGCCACCCGCACGACTCGCTGCTCGCGAAGGCGCTCGGCGGCGACTTCAAGGGCAAGATCTCGGTGGTGATCTATGCCGTGGCGATTGCCTGCGCCTTCCTGGCGACGTGGCTCTCGCTCGCGCTGTACGTCGTCGTGGCGCTGATGTGGCTCGTGCCCGACCGGCGCTTCGAGCGGCTGCTCGCCGAGCACAAGCCATGATCGTCGTGCACCACCTCAACAACTCGCGCTCGCAGCGCGTGCTGTGGCTGCTCGAGGAGCTCGGGCTGCCCTACGAGATCAAGCGCTACCAGCGCGATCCGAAGACCATGCTCGCGCCCGCAGCGCTGCGCGAAGTGCACCCGCTCGGCAAGTCGCCGGTGCTTTCCGAGGGCGACCTCACGCTCGCGGAGTCGGGCGCGATCATCGAGTACCTGGTGGAGCGCCATGGCCGCGGCCGCCTGATCCCGCCGGCGGGCACGCGCGACCGGCTGCGCTATACCTACTGGCTGCACTTCGCCGAAGGCTCGGCGATGCCGCCGCTCGTGATGAAGCTCGTCTTCGACCGCATCGAGAAGGGCCCGATGCCGTTCTTCGTGCGTCCGGTCGCGCGCGCCATCGCCGGCCGGGTG
>VBCP01000376.1:2936-9290 GCA_005888925.1 Betaproteobacteria bacterium
GCGGCGGCTCGCGGCGGGCTCGACGCGCGCCGGCCGAAGCTGATGGACTTCCTCGGGCGCAGCCACGCGCGCGAGGCCTACCGCCGGGCGCTCGAGCGCGGCGGAGAATTCGCCATCCTCACCTAGGAGACTCGCATGAGACTGGCCGTTTTCCTGATGGGCGCGCTGCTGTCGCTCGCGGCCATGGCGCAAGAGAAATGGGTGACCTCGTGGGCCGCCTCGGTGCAGGGCCCCTACCCGGTCGGAAATCCCTCGGCGCAGCCGAGGATGGACGTCGTGTTCCCCGCGCCGCAGAGCGGCGCGCGCGATCAGAGCTTCCGCCTCGTCGTGCGTCCGGCGATCTGGGGACGCGAGGCGCGCATCCGCCTGTCGAACGCCTTCGGCACGAACCCGGTCACGTTCAACGCCGTGCACATCGGCCTGCAGCACAGCGGGCCAGCGCTCGTGACGGGAACGAACCGCCCGGTGCGCTTCTCCGGCCGCAACGAGGTGACGGTGGCGCCCGGCGCTTCGGTATGGAGCGACGCGCTCGCGCTGCCTTTCGTGCGCGATGCCGGCGATCCGCTGCTGCAGGGACGCAAGCTCGCGGTGAGCTTCCACGTCGCGGGCGAGAGCGGCCCGATGACCTGGCACGCGAAGGCGCTGCAGACTTCCTACGTCAACGCGCCCGGCGGCGGCGCGCACGCCGCTGACGAAGGCGAGGCGCCGTTCCCCTATAGCACCGCGTCGTGGTACTTCCTCGACGCGCTCGACGTCAAGGCGCCCGCGGCCACGCGCGTCATCGTCGCCTTTGGCGACTCGATCACCGACGGCACCGCGTCGACCATGAACGGCGACGATCGCTGGCCCGACGTGCTCGCGCGCCGGCTGCATGCGCAATACGCCAACCGCGTCGCCGTGGTCAATGCCGGCATCGGCGGCAACCAGATCGCCGGTCCGGCCGAGTACAGTGCGGCGAAGCCG
Organism: Betaproteobacteria bacterium; assembly: GCA_005888925.1. GTDB lineage: Bacteria > Pseudomonadota > Gammaproteobacteria > Burkholderiales > SG8-39 > SCGC-AG-212-J23. The sequence continues at coordinate 3,900 of VBCP01000376.1, forward strand.
TTCGCCGGCGGCCCCGCCTCAGGCCAGCGGCTCGAGCGCGACGTGATCTCGCTCTCGGGCGTCTCGGCGGTGATCTGGCTCGAAGGCATCAACGACTTCAGCAAGAACGGCAATGCGGGCATCGACAGCGTGACGAGCGCGCTGCGCCAAGGGGTGGCGCGCCTGCGCAGCGGCGTGCCGGGCGTGCGCGTCATCGGCGCCACCGTCGTCACCGCACTCGGCTCGACCAATGCCGCGCACGGCTCTCCCGAGCAGGACGAGAAGCGCAAGGCGCTGAATGCGTTCATCCGCAGCTCCGGCGTGTTCGACTCGGTGATCGATTTCGACGCCGTGGTGCTCGACCCCGCCACCGGCGCCATGCGCGCCGAGTTCGTGCCCGAGAGCACGACCGGTGGCGCGGGCGACAAGCTGCACCCGAACCGCGCCGGCTATCTCGCGATGGGGATGGCGATCGACCTCAAGACGCTGCCCTTGCCGGAATTGCGGCCCTGACTTTGAGAGCGGCTCTCCTCCTCGCCTGGAGCTTCGCCTGCGGCGCGCTCGCGCAAGGCGAGGTGCTGCCAAGGGTCTTGGTCGCGGAAATCCAGCCGGGCTTTCAGCCCGCGCACGCGCTGCAGCTCGATGGCGACACGCTCGTGTACACCATCCGTTTCGGCGCGGACATCCAGACCCGGCGGATCACGCCGAGCACGATGCAGTGGACTGCCTTCCGCCGGGCGCTCGATCAGCAGAATGTCTGGCGCTGGCGCGGCAGCTACAAGGCCGACGTCAGCGACTCGACCTCGTGGTCCCTCAAGATCGAATACGCCGACCGCTCGCTCGCCGCCGCGGGGTACGGCGCCGGCCCGGATCGAGCGCAGGATGCGGCGCTGCCGAAATACGCCTTCACGCGCTACCAGCTCGCGCTGCAGGACCTGCTCGGGGAGCCGTTCGTGCGCCGTGTCTCGCCGATCGAGGTGTTCGATGTCGAGGAGCTGCGGCTGGTCGCCACGCATTCCCCGGCAAAGAAGGAAGAGCAATGGGCGTCATTCCGCGATCCGGCCGGCAAAGTCCATCGGGCGAGAGTCGGCGAGCCCGTGGGCGGCCTGGGCAAGCTGGAGAAGGTCAGCCGCTCATCGGTCTCGCTCACCGTCCAGGTCAGGGACGCCGACGGCAGTTGGGTCCAGCAAGAGCGCAGCGTCAGGCTCGAGCGACGCAAACCGCCGGCAAAATAATTACGACCCTGGCCCCGAATTGATAGCCCTCGCGATCCACGGCGGCGCCGGCGCGATGCCGCGCCGGAAGATGACGCCCGCCGCAGCCGCGCGCTACAAGGCAGCGCTGGCGCACGCGCTGGAGGCTGGCTATGAAGTTCTCCGGAGGGGGAATAGCCTGGACGCAGTGTGCGCCGCGGTGGTCGCGCTCGAGGATTCGCCGCTCTTCAACGCGGGCCGCGGCGCCTGCTACAACACCGACGAGAAGCACGAGCTCGACGCCTCGGTGATGGACGGCGCGACGCTGCGCGCGGGCGCGGTGGCCGCAGTGAGCCGCATCCGCAACCCGGTGCTCGCGGCGCGCGCGGTGATGGAAAAGAGCCGCCACGTGCTCCTTGCGGGACGCGGCGCCGAGCGCTTCGCCCGCGCGCATGGGCTCGAGCTCGTGCCAGATAGTTACTTCGCGACGCAGTCGCGCCTCGCGGCGCTGAGGAAAAAGCTCGTAGGCCACCACGGCACGGTCGGCGCGGTGGCGCGGGACGCGAACGGCAACCTCGCCGCCGCGACCTCGACCGGCGGCTATACCGGCAAGCTGCCGGGACGGGTCGGCGATTCCCCGATCATCGGCGCCGGGAATTACGCCGACAACGCCTGCGCCGTCTCGGGCACCGGGCTCGGCGAAGCCTTCATCCGCGGCGTGCTCGCCTACGACGTCGCGGCGCGCATGCGCTATCTCGGCGAGCCGCTGGCGAAGGCGGCGCGCGCGGCGATGAGAAAGCTTGCAGGCTTGCAAGGCGACGGCGGTCTCATCGCCGTGGACCATCGCGGTAACATCGTCATGCCCTTCAACAGCGAAGGCATGTACCGCGCCGCCATCGACCGCAAGGGCCGCCGCACCATCGCCATCTATTGACATGTACGAAACGCGCGCCGAGGCTCTTCTTCCCCGCGCGCGCTTCATCGGCCGCCTCGCGCGCCACGCGGCGGCAGCAGCCGCGCTGGTGGCCGCCTCGCTCGGCATGGGCATGTCGGGCTACGTCTACTTCGAGCACCTCAGCTGGCTCGACGCCTTTGTCGATGCGTCGATGCTGCTCGGCGGCATGGGCCCGGTCCACACGCCCGAAACAACCGGCGGCAAGCTCTTCGCCGGCTTTTATGCCCTGTATTGCGGCCTGGTGTTCCTCGTCACCGTCGGCGTGGTTCTTGCACCCGTGCTGCACCGCGCCCTGCACAGGTTCCACTTGATGAAGGAGGCAGCCAAATGACCGATATGCACTCCAGTCCCGACCGCGTGGTGTGGTTTGATCTGCCGGTGGCCGATCTCGAGCGCGCAAGCCGGTTCTACGGAGCGGTGCTCGGCATCAAGGTATCGCAGGAAAAGTTCGACAACTTCAAGTTCGCGGTGCTCGAGCACGGCCCGGTCGGCAACGGCGGCTGCTTGATCCCGAATGGCAAGGAAGTGAGCGCCGTCGGCATCCTCGTCTACATGAACGTCGACGGCCGCATCCGCGACGCCGTGCGCCAGGTGGAAAAGCTCGGCGGGCGGGTACTCGAGCCGGTGAAAGGCATCGGGCCACATGGCTTCCGCGCGATCGTGCTAGACAGCGAAGGCAACCGCATAGGCCTGCACTCCAACAGCGATAAATAGGAGCATCCATGCGCCAACTCGTTGCCATCCTGCTCGCACTGCCCATCGCCGGCCACGCGGCCGAGTACATGGAGAAGACGCCGTTCCAGCTCTCGCGCGCCTTCTCGCCCGGCGTGATCACCGAGGGCGGCAAGATCGTCTGGGTCGCGGGCCAGACCGCGACGCGCGACAACGCCGGCGCCGACATCGCGAACAACTTCGAGGCGCAGGTGAAGCAGGTGTTCTCGCAGATCGACGCGATCCTGAAGCGCGCCGGCGGCAGCCTCGCCAACGTCGTCAGCATGACGGTGTTCATCAAGGAGTCGCGCTACGGCGACCGTTTCGTCGAGATGCGGAAGGACATGTTCCAGAACGGCAACTATCCCGGCAGCGCGCTCATCACCGTGACCAACTTCGCGCGGCCCGGGATCGAGATCGAGATCCAGGCGGTCGGCGTGATCGGCGATCGCTGCTCGAGCGACAGTCCCTGCTCGGCGGAAGGACAGGCGAAGAAGCGCTGATGAAACGCGCCTGGCTCATCGCCGTCCTTTTCCTGGCAGGCTGCGTCACCCCCGACGTGGTGCCGACGGAGACGGTGCGCGACCTCGCGCCCTCGGGCCGGCTCCGCGCCGCGATCAACTTCGGCAACACCGTGCTCGCGCAAAAAGAGCCCTTGGGTGGCGTATCCATCGATCTCGCGCGCGAGCTGGCGCGCCGCCTGGGTGTGCCGATCGAGCTCGTAGCCTACGACGCCGCCGGCAAGGTGACCGCGGATGCGACGCGCGGCGCCTGGGACATCGCCTTCGTCGCGCGCGATCCTGATCGCGCGAAGGACATCGAGTTCACCGAGCCCTACGTGATCATCGAAGGCGCCTACATGGTGCCGGCGAGCTCGCCCCTGCAGAAGGTCGAGGACGTCGACCGCGAAGGCGTGCGCATCGCGGTCTCCAGGGGAAGCGCCTACGACCTGTTTCTTTCGCGCGGCGTGATCAAGCGCGCGACGCTGGTGCGGGCACCGAGCCCGCCGGCATCGATCGAGCAATTCGCGAAGGAGCGGCTGGAAGCCGCGGCGGGCGTGAGACAACCGCTCGTCGACTACGCCAAGGCTCACCCCGAATTCCGCGTGCTGCCCGGCCGCTTCATGGTGATCGAGCAGGCCATGGCCCTGCCGCGCGGGCGGCCGCTCGCGGCGCGCTACCTGCGCGAGTTCATCGACGAGCTGAAGGCCTCGGGCTTCGTCGCGGCGTCGCTCGAGAGGAGCGGCCAGAAGGACGCGGCCGTAGCACCATGAATTCCGTACAACGTCCGTAATTATTCGACTTTGACGTTGGCGGCCTTCACCACCTCCGCCCAGCGCGCGAGGTCGGCGCGCACCTGCTCGAGGAATTCCCGCGGCGCGTTGCCCACCGGCTCGATGCCGAGCGTCGCATAGCGCTCGCGGACGAACGGGGTGCGCAGCGCCGCCTGCAGTTCGCGCTGGAGCTTGTCCACCACCGGCTGCGGCGTCTTCGCCGGGGCGAAGATGCCGACCCAGGACGAGACGTCGAAGCCCGCGAGGCCGCTCTCGTGGAAGGTCGGCACGTCCGGCAGCGCGCTCGAGCGCTTGGCGCTCGGCACGCCGAGTCCCACCAGGCGGTTGGTGCGGACATATTGCTGGGCCGTGGCGATGGCGGTGAAGACGAGCGGGATCTGCCCGCCGACGACATCGGTGATCGCCTGGCCGCCGCCCTTGTACGGCACGTGCTCGAGCTGCGCGCCGGTGCGCTGCTTGAGGAGCTCGCCCGCGAGGTGCGGCGTGCCGCCGGTGCCCGAGGTGCCGTACGAGAATGGCTTCGCCTTCGCTCGCTCGATGAGCTCACTCAGGTTACGCACGCCGGCGCCGGGGTGCGCGACGAGGATCAGCGTCGCATCGCCGAGCTTCGTCACCGGCGCGAAGTCGCGCAGGGTGTCGAACGGGATCTTCGCGAAGACATGCGGGTTGATCACCATCGTGCCGTCGAAGCCCAGGAGCAGCGTGTGGCCGTCGGCGTCGGCCTGCGCCACCGCTTGCGTGCCGATGTTGCCGCTCGCGCCCGGCCGGTTCTCGACGATCACCTGCTGCCCGAGGCGCGCGGCGAGCGGCTCCGCCACCACGCGCGCGCTGTTGTCCGCGACGCCGCCGGGCGTGAAGGGCACGATGATGCGCACCGGCTTCGTCGGCCACTCCTGCGCGCCGGCGGCGCTAATTAGAATGAGCCCGAGAAAAACTGCCAGAGCAATTCGCATTTGAAAGTCGAGCTTCGTTATGCGCCGCTGCCCTTCATCGGCGCGATCGCCGTGCACTACTGGTTCGTCGTCACCGATGAGGCCGGCGCGTGCCATCGCTGGGAAGTATGGCAGACGAAGAACGCCGGCGGCACCAGCATCGGCCACGTGCACTGCGACCTAAAGGCGCCGGAGGCCGGCGTCGGCGGCGGGCCGTCGCGCGTCGCCGCGCAATGGACCGGCGAGCAGGCCGCGCGCATCGCCGCCGTGCTCGCCAAGCCCGAAATTTATCCGCACGGCCAACGCTATCGCTACTGGCCGGGGCCG
>VBCP01000376.1:9298-11752 GCA_005888925.1 Betaproteobacteria bacterium
GAGACTGCGCGAGGCAAAGCCCGCAGAGGCGCGCGAGCTCGCGGAGATTCATGTCGCCGCCTGGCGCGCCGCGTATCGTGGCGGCCTGATGCCGGACGATTTCCTCGCCGCGCTAAGCGTGGAGGAACGCATCGAGATGTGGGAGAAGGCGATTGCGCGGCGCGGACCCGCGAAGCTTGCGGTGGTGGACCTCGACGACCGGCTCGCCGGCTTCTGCCTCTTCGGTCCGACGCGCGATGAAGCACCCAGCGATATCGCCGAGATCTACGCGGTCAACGTGCGCCCCGAATTCTGGCGCCAGGGCGCGGGCCAGCTTCTCTGCGAGCACGCTGCTCGCGAAGCCGCCGCCCGGGAGTACAAGGCAATGACCTTGTGGGTGATGACAGGCAACGACCGTGCACGTCGCTTCTACGAGCGGCTCGGCTACGAAGCTGATGGGGCCAAGCGCACGAACACGCGACTCATCGGCACGCCGTTCGACGAGATGCGTTACCGAAAGGTGATCGCATGACCGCATATGAAATCGGGGTCAGACACCAGATGCTGGCATTTAGTCGGTGACTCACCCCGATCCGCAAGTGGCGAAGCTGACGATCCGTGACGCGAGGAGCGCCGATGCGCGCGCCATCGCCGAGCTCCACGTCGCCGCGTGGCGCGCCGCGTACCGCGGCCTGATGCCGGACGAATACCTCGCGGCGCTCAGCATTGAGCAGCGCTACGACAGGTGGTCGAACGCGCTATCGCGGCCGGGGCCGGCCAAACTTGCCGTGGTGCAGTTCGGCGAGGAAATCGCCGGCTTTTGCTCATTCGGGCCGACCCGCGACGAGGTCCCCAGCGATATCGCCGAAATCTATTCGCTAAACGTCCACCCCGATCGCTGGCGCCTGGGTGCAGGCCGGCTCCTCTGCGAGCACGCAGTTCGCGAAGCCGCGGCGCGCGAGCACGCAGAAATGACCTTATGGGTGCTCAAGGGCAACGAGGGCGCGCGGCGCTTCTACGAGCGCCTGGGCTATGCCCACGACGGCGCTGAAAAAACAAACACGCAGACCATCGGCACTCCGCTATACGACGTGCGCTATAGAAAGGCGATCGCATGAAAGCGCTGTTTCTCGCCTGCGCCCTTCTCATCGGCCACGCGCATGCTCAGGAACCCTATCCGTCGAAGCCGCTGCGGCTGATCCTGCCCTTCCCGCCCGGCGGCGGCACGGACATTCTCGGGCGGCTGCTCGCCGACCGGCTGGCGGCGAACCTCGGCCAGCCGGTGGTGACGGAGAACCGCGGCGGCGCGGGCGGCAACGTCGGCGCCGAAGCCGCGGCGCGCTCGGCGCCGGATGGCTACACCATCGTGCAGGTGGCGCCGTCGCTCGCGATCAGCCCGACGCTGTATTCGAAGCTGAACTACGACCCGGTGAAGGATTTCGCGCCGATCGGGCTGGTGGCTTCCGTGCCGAACGTGATGATCACGCACCCGTCGGTGCCGGCGCAGAACCTGCGCGAGTTCATCGCGCTGGCGAAATCCAAGCCCGGCGGGATGAACTTCGGCTCGGGCGGCAGCGGCACGTCGAACCATCTGGCCGGCGAGCTCCTCAACCTCGCCGCCGGCATCAAGCTCGTCCACGTGCCCTACAAGGGCGTGAACCTCGCGATGAACGGCGTGCTCGCGGGCGAAGTGCATCTCGCGTTCATCGGCATCCCGGTGCCGGCGCCGCACATCAAGGCCGGGAGGCTGCGGGCGCTCGCGGTGCTCGCGCGCGAGCGCTCGCCGATCCTGCCCGAGGTGCCGACCGCCGAGGAGGCCGGCCTCGGGAATTTCGACGTCACCACCTGGTACGGCATCCTCGCGCCCGCCGGCACGCCGCGGCCGATCATCACGCGGCTAAACGCCGAGTTCGTGAAGATCATGCGCGCGCCCGAGATGAAGGAGCGCCTGGCGACGATGGCGACCGATCCGCTCGCCAGCACGCCGGAAGAGTTCGGCGCCTACATCCAGAGCGAAATCGCGAAGTGGGGCGACGTGGTGCGCAAGGCCGGACTGCGGGCCGACTGATGGCGGAGCGCAAGCCGCGCATCCTCGCCGCAGTGCGCCCGCAGGGCGGCGTCGCCGTGCGCCGGGCGCTCGGCGAGTACGCCGAGGTGACGTGCTGTGCGGCGTGTTCTTCAACGAGACCCGCGCCTTGGATCTGCTGCGCTTCGTGCGCCAGGAGTTCGCGTCGCTGCCGGTCGTCGCCTGCCGCATCGGCGACCGCGTGGTGGCGCCAGTGATGTCCGAGGCGATGGGCATCGCGGCGAAGAGCACGGGCGCGGTGGCGTACATCGACATGCCGCTCCTGCACGCCGACCACGCCACCGACGTCGACTTCAGGAGCCAGGTGCTGCGCCACATCCGGTAAATAGGGACGGACCCTATTTTTCTCATTTACGAAAAATGGGGTCTGTCCCCATTTACTGTTCCAG
>VBCP01000052.1 GCA_005888925.1 Betaproteobacteria bacterium
CTCGAGCTGGTTCGACGAATAGAGCGCGCGCAGCAGCATGCGCGTCTGCGCCTCGCGCGCGAGGCGCGCCAAGCTCTCCTGGTAGGCCTGGCGCTCGGCCTTGCGCTCCTCCGCGCCCGCGTTCTGGAAGGCGCGGCGCTGGCGCTCGAGCTCGGCGGCGAGCTCGCCGATCGGCCGCCGCGAGATCGTCATCGCGTCGATCGTGGCTTGCGCCTCCGCCGGCAGCCTCGAGGCAGCGGGACGAAGCTGCGCGTCCAGCCAGCGCCCGGTGCCCAGCCGCGCGATGTCGGCAAAGGAGGAACGGTTGGCGCCCCAGCTCACACGGTTCAGCACCGCGAGCTCGAGGGCGGGCGAATCCGCCGGCCAGGCTATGGGCTCGAGCGGCGCTCGCGTCTGGGTCATCTGCGGCGCAGTGGCGCAGCCGGAGATCAATGAAAGCAGGACGAGAGCGCGGCGCATAGGACCGCTTCACTCTACCGGGGATGTGTTAAGGCAACCTGCGCAAGTTGTAGCAAGCTGTTACTTGGACAGAAGCAGCGCCTCGGCCAGTTCGAGGACGTCATCCGGCCAGTACTCGATCGGGCGCGGGCGCAGCGCCCCGGCCTCGGCGAGCGGGCGGCAGGCGAGCACGAGATAGATCCAGCGCGCCGGGATCGCCTCGCGGCCGTGGCAGGCGCCGAGCAGCGCGCCGGCGATCGCGGCGTTGGTGTCGGTGTCGCCGCCGCGGCCGACCGTCTGGACCAGCGCTTGCTCGAACTCGAGGGTATGCAGGCACCAGAAGGCGTTCTGCAGCGCGACCAGCACCCAGCCCTGGTGGGTGAAAAAGTCGGTCGGCGCGATGCCCTTCGCCGCGCGCTTCACCGCCTCGTGCGCCGGGCCCTTGGCGTGCGCGGCGGCGGCCTCGAACATTTCGTCGCGGCTCGCGCCGCCGACGCCCGCGGCGATCGCGGCGCAGTACGCGGCGCAGGCTTCGAGGCAGGCCGGGTTGGAGTGCGTCAGCATGGAGTCGTCGCGCGCGGTGCGCGCGGCGAGCGCCGGGTCGCCCGCGGCCCAGATGCCGATCGGCGAGCAGCGCATCAGCGAGCCGTTCGATTCGCTCTCGGTGGTGATCAGCCCCAGCAGCCCGCGCTCGGTGGTGACGCCGCAGTCGACCGGGCGCGAGGTGAGCCAGGCGCGGTAGGCGTCGAGCACTTTCTCGGCGTCGAATTTCCGCTCGCGCACGATGCTGCGCGCGAGCGTCAGCGCCATCTCGCTGTCGTCGGTCGGCTGCCCCGCGATCGTGTGATAGACGCCGCCGTCGCCGAGCTCGCGCAGCCCTCCGGGATAGAGCTTCTCGATCTGCGCCGCTGGCTTCTGCTCGACGCGCGAGCCGAGGCTGTCGCCGATCACCTGGCCCAACAGACAACCGATGGCGCGCGAAAGCCGTCCGGGGTTGTCCATGCGGGGAAAACCCAGCGAAACGCGCGCCTCGCGCCGCGGCTCGGTGTCGAGCAGCGTCCAGTCGAATCTTGCGAGCTGCGCCGCCGCGTGCGGCGCGCCGGCGAAGCAGCCCGAGAGCCGCCGCTCCGAGTTGCCGGCGAGCGCCGCCTCGTGCCCCTGCGCATCGAGCAGCACGCCGCCCGCCGCGCGCACCAGCGCCATGCCGGCGGCGACGTCGTACTCGTTCACGCCGTGGATCGAGACGGTGGCGATGCCGTCGCCCGCGGCGATGCGCGCGAGGCGATAGGCGATGCTCGGCATCGCGACGTAGCGCGCCGGCGCCACCGCCCGCGACCAGGTCTCGGGCCGGTGCGCGGACGAGGCGGTCGCCCAGACGATGCTGCCGGGCTTGAGCACGTCGTTCCGCAGGTCGGTGTCGAGCGCCGCGCCATTGCGCCGGATCGGCCCCGCGCCTTCGGCCCAGGCGATGGTGTCCGGCCCGCGGTCGGGCGCATCGGGGGCGTGGACCACGCCGAGCACGGGCTTGCCTTCGCGCAGCAGAGCCACGGAGATCGCCGAGCCGCGCCGCCCCGCGGTGTACTCGAAGGTGCCGTCGTGCGGATCGACCAGCCACACCCAGCCCGGGCGCGTGCCCGGCGTGACGGCGCATTCCTCGCCGCAGAACTGCGCCGGGATCAGCGCCTGAAGCCGCGCCTGCAGCCGCTCCTCGATCTCGCGGTCGAGCGGGCAGCTGCCGCGCCGGCCGCGCGGGCCGTGCGGCGCGTGGAACTCGGCGCGCAGCCGCTCGCCCTCGGCCTCGACCGCGGCGATCACTTTCGCGAGCACGTCGGCTGGCGTCATATTGTCTTTATTAGAATCCGCCGTTCATTTTATGAAAGGCTGCCATGCCTGCCATTAAAACGCCCAGCGGACTCACGATCGAGGACTTAGTTGTCGGCACGGGGGATGCGGCCAACGCCGGCCAGAAGGTCAGCGTGCATTACACCGGCTGGACGACCGACGGCAAGAAGTTCGACTCGAGCAAGGACCGCGGCCAGGCCTTCATCTTCTCGCTCGGGCGCGGCGAGGTGATCCGCGGCTGGGACGAGGGCGTCGCGGGGATGAAGGTCGGCGGCAAGCGCAAGCTCACCATCCCGCCCGATCTCGGCTACGGCGCGCGCGGCGCCGGCGCCGTGATCCCGCCGAATGCCACGCTGCTCTTCGAGGTGGAGCTACTCGCCGTCCGTTGATTTTCTGCGCAGCGCCTTGATGCGGCCGCGCAGCTTCTTGCCTTCCACCCTGCGGCGCTGGGACCCGCGCGTCGGGCGCGTGGCGTGGCGCTTCTTCGGGATGTGCGCCGCGGCGGCCACCAGCGAGTTCAGGCGCGCGAGCGCCTCGGCGCGGTTCATCTCCAGGCTGCGGTGCGCCTGCGCCTTGATCACGATCACGCCGGTGCGCGTCACGCGCTGGTCGCCCCAGCGCAACAGGCGCTCCTTCAGGTCCTCGGGGAGCGAGGAGCGGCGGATGTCGAAGCGCAGGTGCACCGCGTTCGACACCTTGTTGACGTTCTGGCCGCCCGCGCCCTGCGCGCGCACCGCGGTCAGCTCGACCTCGCTCTCCGGGATGGTGATCGCCACCCCGAAAGTCTAGATCAGTAGGTCCTGATCGGCTCGCCGCGGTTGTTTTCCGGCAGCGGCTTGCCGGCGCTGCCGCCGGCGGCCGCATTGCGCGGATCCTGGATCGCGTCGCTCGGGCGGTCGCCGTCGATGCGCGGCCGCTCGGTCGCGATGTCGGCCGGGCTCGGCGTGCGGTCCTCGGGCGCCTGGCCCTGCGGGCGGTCCTGGCCGCGGTTCGCGCGCAGGTCGCTCGGCGAAGGCACCGGCTCCTGGTTGGGCTTCATGTCCTGCGCCGCGAGCGGCAATGCCGCCATCAGGCAGATCGTCAGCATTGTGCGTGTCATGCCGTTCTCCAAATGAAAAGAGCGGGCACGGGCCCGCTCTTTCGTTGCAGCGAACAAAAGCGCGTCAGTCGCTCTTCTTCGTCTCATCCGGCTTGGGTGCCGGCGCCGGTGCGCTGGAGCCGCCCGCGGCCGAAGAGCTCGATGTGTCGGGCTTCTGCGTGCTCGACTGGGTGTCGCTCTGCGTGCTCGAGTCCATCTTCGTGCTGCTCTCCGGCTTGCTGCTCGGCGCGCTCGAGCCGCCCGCGGCGCTCGACTTGTCCTTCTTCTGCTTGGCCTTGTCCTTGGACTTGGCCTTGTCCTTGTCGATATCGACCGCGCCCGAGCCGCCCGCGGCGCTCGACTTCTCCTTCTTCTGCTTGGCCTTGTCCTTGGACTTGGCCTTGTCGATATCGACAGCGCCCGAGGCGCCCGCGCCGGCTTTCGCGTCACCCGCCGCGGTGCTCTTGTCGGTGCTGATCGCGCCGCTCGCGCCGGTTTGCGCGTCCGCGCCGCCGCCCACGGTGGTGTCAGCGGGCTTGCTATTCACGTCGGCGCTCGCGTCGGCGCCGGTCGAGCCCTGCACGGTCGTGCTCTGGGCAGCGGCGAGCTGGCTGAAGGATACGGCCAGCAAGCCGGTAAGAACGACAGGTAAAAGTTTACGCATCACGATCCTCCAGGTTGGGGAATGGGAAATACAAGAGCCCTACGTGCAAAGGTCGTGCCAGCGCGCCGCGGGTAGGGCCAATTGGCCCAAGCATTACTTCGGCGGCTGGACCGGCTCGTCGCGCGGCAGCTTCGCCGGGCTCGGCAGCGTGTCGTGCAGATGCGGACCCGCGCCCGCGCCGACCGCCTTGCGCTTCTCCTCCGGCAGCGGTGCCGTGCCGCCCACCGCGCCTTCGGTGCGCACGCGCTCCTTCATCTTCGCGTCGTCCTGCGCCGCCTGCGGCTTCTGCTGCTCTTCGTTCGCCGGCTTGGCCTTGTCGTTCTGCGCGAACGCCAGGCTCGTCGCCGCGATGAGACCCGCCATCAATAGTGTGCGCATGTGAATCTCCTTGCGCACACTCCTGCAACCTTCGTTCCTCTTAGCGGCTGACGCGGTTGCGTCCGCCTTTCTTCGCGCGGTAGAGCGCCTCGTCCGCCGCCATCACTACCTCGCGCGGCGCGCGATGCTTCTCCGACGGCGTAGCGACGCCGATCGATACGGTCACCGACAGCATTTTTTCCGCTGCTGCGGCGCCGCGGCGCTTCGCGCCCTCTTCTGCCTGCTTAGGCCGATCGGCGCCGCGCACCGCCATCCGGTAGCTTTCGATCGACGCGCGGATCGCCTCGAGCGCGCGTTCGGCCGCCGCGATGTCGCTGCCTGGGAACAGCACGCAGAATTCCTCGCCGCCGTAGCGGTAGGCGACGCCGCCTTCCACTTCCGCGAGCCGCCCGCCGACCAGGCGCAGCACCTGGTCGCCGACGTCGTGGCCGTGCGTGTCGTTGAACTGCTTGAAGCGATCGACGTCGACCATGCCGACGGCGTAGTCGCTGCCGACGCTGCGCAGCCGCTCATCCAGCGCGCGGCGCCCGGGCAGGCCGGTGAGCTGGTCGCGGAACGCGAGCTGATGCGACTCCTGCAGGAGCGCGATGATCAGCACCAGGCCGCTCGCCGCCATGAAGAGCGCATACGCGCCCGACGAGCCGGCCCATTCCGCCGCGAGGAAGAAGCTGGCGATCGCGCCGGCGTTGCCGACCGGGATCGGCTTGAACTCGGGCCACGCGCGCCACACCGCGGCAGCGAAGGCCGCGGCGCAGATCAGCCGGCCCACGAACGGCGTGGGCGGAGAGCGCAGCCACCAGTTGTCGAACGACCAGTGCCGATGCGAAGAGCCGATCCACCACACCAGCGCGCCTTCCACAGCCAGCAGCACCAGCCATCCGTAGGCCGCGCGGTAGCGAGCGCCCCGCTCGGCATACCGCATGACGAGGAAGGCGTTGAACGGCACCAGCATGACAAGCGCGGTGTAGACCGCCTTGCTGTGGAAGTGCTGCCAGGCCGCGAAGCCCGCAAGCAGCGAGGCGGCGATGACGAATGCGCGGCCGCGGTTGAACCACCACGCGAGCGCCACCGCCGCGATCAATGCCGCGTACGGGCCGATGCTGCGCAGCCCGGTGAGCGAGGGCGGGAGCGGCCGTTCGCTCCATACCAGCAGCGCGGCCACGGCGAGGATCCCGCCCGGGACCCAGAGCGGCCGCAGCGCGCTCAGCCGCTCAATCACCTAGCCGCTCATTGCAGCCGATCGGGGCGGAAGCCCACGTCGGCGAGCTTGCCGCGCTGCGCGCGCTTGCCCATGTGCTCGGCGAGCTGCTTCGCATCCAGCGTCTCCACCGCGCGGTTCTTGCGCCTGATGCCGGAGACCACCAGCGATTTGCCGTCGGTCACCGCAACGTCCGCCAGAGAAATATTTTCCGGCAGCGCGATGAGCTGCACGCCGACGCCGCCGTTCGGGCGCTCGGGCAGCTCGGTCATCTCGAACAGGAGGAGCCGCGCATCCGACGAGAGCGCGGCGACGTATTTGCCTTCGGTGACGACTGCGGGCGGCCGCGCCGCCGCGCCTTCCGACACCGCGAAGAAATCCTTGCCCTGGCGCGTCTTCGACTCGAGGTCGCCGAGCTTGCAGAGGAAGCCCAGGCCCGCCGTGCTGTTCATCAGCAGCCGCTGCGCCGGGTTGCCGGCGGCGATCCACACGATGGCGTCGCCCGACGAGTTCACCAGCGTATTCACCGGCGCCCCATCGCCGCGTCCGCTCGGGATGTCGGCGGCGGCGATGGTGAAGGTCTTGCCCGAGGTGGCGAGCACGACCACCGCGTCGGTGGTCTTGCATTCCAGGGCTTGCGCGAGCGCGTCGCCCTCCTTGAACGTTAGCGTCGTGAGGTCGAGCGCGTGCCCAGTGCGGGCGCGGATCCAGCCTTTGCGCGAGAGGATGACGGTGAGCGGCTCCTCGACCACGGTGCGCTCGATCTGCGCGCGCTCGGCGGTCTTGATCAGCGTCCGGCGCCCGTCGCCGTATTTCTTCGCATCCTCGGCGAGCTCCTTGACCACCAGCTTCTTCAGCTCCTTCTCGTCGCCGAGCAGGGTTTTCAATTCTTTCCGCTCGCCCTCGAGCCCCTTGCGCTCGTCGTTCAGCTTGACGCCGTCGAGCCTGGTGAGCTGGCCCAGGCGCAGGTTGACGATGTCCTCGGCCTGGCGCTCGGTGAAGCGGTATTTGGCGCGCAGCTTTTCCTTGGCCTCGGGCTGGTCCTCGCTCGCGCGGATCAGCTTGATGATCTCGTCGATCTTGGCGTAAGCGAGCAGGCGGCCGAGCACGATCTCGATGCGCTCCTGGACGCGATCGAGGCGGAACTGCGTGCGCCGGCGCACCGTTTCGCAACGCCACTCGCCCCATTCGTGCAGCACCTCGACGATGCCCTTGGTCTCGGGCAGGCCGTCGAGGCCGAGCCACGTCAGGTTGAGCGCGTAGCGCGACTCGAGCGAGGTGTGCACCAGCAGCGCCGCCATCAGCTCTTCCGGGTTTTGCCGGGAGCTGCGCGGCTCGATCACCAGGCGCAGCTTCGCCTTGCGGTCGCTCTCGTCGCGCACGCCCTCGACCTGGTCGAGGATGAACTGCTTGAGGCGCTTTTGCTCCTGCGTCACTTCCTTCTTGCCGAAGCCGGGCTTGGGATTGGCGAGGCCCTCGATTTCCTCCATCACCTGGCGCACCGAGACGCCGTGCGGCAGCTCGCTGACCACGACGCGCCACTGGCCGCGCGCCAGGTTCTCCCGGTCCCACTTGCAGCGCAGGAGCAGGGAGCCGCGGCCGCTCTCGTAAGCCTGGCGGATCTCTTCAGCCGGCGAGATGAGCTGCCCGCCGCCGGGGAAGTCCGGGCCGGGCAGGATCTCGAGCACGTCGTCGAGCTTCGCGCGCGGATGCTTGATGACGTGCGCCGCGGCTTCGGCGACTTCCTTCAGGTTGTGCGATGGGATGCGGGTGGAGAAACCGACTGGTATGCCAAAGCTACCGTTGAGAAGACCGAACGGCAGCCGTGCCGGCAGCAGCGCGGGCTCTTCGAACTTGCCGTCGTAGTTCTTGACGAAATCGACGGTGCCCTCTCCGATCTCGGCCAGCATCAATTCTGCGAAACGGGAAAGGCGCGCCTCGGTGTATCGGTAGGCGGCGGCGGCATCGCCATCGCGCGAGCCGAAATTCCCCTGGCCGTCGATCAGCGGATAGCGCATCGAGAAGGGCTGCGCGAGGTGCACCAGCGCCTCGTAGGTCGACGAGTCGCCGTGCGGGTGGTATTTGCCGAGCACCTCACCAACGTAGCGCGCGCATTTTGCAAAAGTCTGGGCTCCACCCGTGCCTGTGTCGCCCATCGCGTAGAGGATCCGGCGCTGCACGGGCTTCAGCCCGTCGGCGATCTCGGGCAGCGCGCGCGCCTTGACGGTCGAGACCGCGTAGCCGAGGTAGGCGTGCGAGGCGTGCTGCTCGATCGGCGCCGCTTCGTCGCCGTTGTCGGGAGTGAAGAGGTCCAGCGTTTGGGTGTCGTCCATGCTTACTCTCTAAAGAGGTCCAGCTGCTTGTCCGCCATCGCAATGGCAAGCTCGACGGCCTTCTTCGCGCTTTCAAGATCCTCAGAGTCTCCGGCGCGCCCGGCGGCCTGCCACTCGTAATGGTTTTTTCCTGCGAGGGTGACCTTGCCCAGCTTGGTCTTGCCTAGCCAATAGGCATGACCTTGGTAGGCCCGTTCCCAGAACGGCTTTGTTTTTTTGTTTTTCTTAGACGTCGGCTTCAACGGTCTTCCAGTGCTCCCTCATCCAGTTGCGCCGGCCCTCGGCCTCGCCCGAGTCCATCAGCAGCTCGAAGGTGGCGCGCGCCTTCGTCAGCTCCTTCGCATCGAGCTCCATGCGCACCAGGCGCCGGGTGTCGGGGTTCATCGTCGTTTCCCAGAGCTGCTCGGGGCTCATCTCGCCCAGGCCCTTGAAGCGCGAGATCTCCCAGCTGCCTTCCTTCACCTTTTCCTTCTTGAGCTGCGCCAGCACCTCCGCGAGCTCGTCGTCGTCCAGGCAGTACACGCGCCGAGCTGGTTTTCCCTTGCCCTGCGAAGGCACTTCCAATTTGTACAGCGGCGGCTGCGCGACGTAGAGATGGCCGCTCGCGACGAGCTTCGGCGCGTGCATGAAGAAGAAGGTGAGCAGCAGCGCCTGGATGTGGCCGCCGTCGACGTCGGCGTCGGTCATCACGATCACTTTTCCATAGCGCACGCCGTTGAGGTCGACCGCGTCCTCGGCGCCGTGCGGATCGACGCCGATCGCGGTGGCGATCGCCTGCAGCTCCTTGTTCGCGAGCACCGTGCGGCTGTCCTTCGACATGGTGTTCAGCACCTTGCCGCGCAGCGGCAGTATGGCTTGCGTCTCCTTGTCGCGTGCCTCCTTCGCCGAGCCGCCGGCCGAATCGCCCTCCACCAGGAAGAGCTCGTTTCGCGTCACGTCGCCCGAGGCACAGTCGACCAGTTTTCCTGGAAGCGTGGCGATGCCGCTCGACTTTTTCCTTTCAACCTTTTTGCCCTTGGACAACCGGGCGAGCGCCTGCTCGATGGTCAGCTCGACGATCTTCTTGCCTTCCTCGGGATGCTGGTTGAGCCACAGCTCGAACGCATCGCGCACGCACATTTCCAGCAGCTTCGCCGCATGGCGTGTCGTCAGTTTTTCCTTGGTCTGGCCGTGGAACTGCGTGCGCACGATGCGCGCGGAAAGCGTGAAGCACGCGCGCTGCCAGAGGTCGTCGGCGATGACCTTCACCCCCTTGGGCGCGAGCGCGCGCGTGTCGATGAAGGCCGCAAGCGCCTCGAAGACGCCGGCGCGGAAGCCCGCCTCGTGCGTGCCGCCCGAGCGCGTCGGGATGAGGTTGACATGGCTGTCGGTGAAGGTGTCGCCGTCGGCGACCCAGCCGATCGCCCACGAGGCGCCCTCGCCGGGCTCTATGTCGGAGATACCGGCGAGCGATTTCTCGTCGAAGAAGCGCTCGCCGGCGAAGAGCGGCGCTACGAGCTCGCGTCCGGCGAGCATGAAGTCGAAGTACTGCGCCATGCCGCGCTCGTACTTCCAGCTCTTCTTGTCCTTGCCCTCGAGGTCGAGAACCATCGTCAGGCCCGGCAGGAGATACGCCTTGGAGCGCACCAGGTGCTCGAGCTCGCCGAGCGGGATGGTCGGCGAGTCGAAATACTTCGGGTCGGGCCACAGGCGCACGATGGTTCCGCTGCGCTTTTCCTTGATGCGCTCGGACTTGAGCTTGTTCTTGAGCTCGCCGCCTTCGAACGCGATGAAATGTTTTTCGTTGTTTCTGAAGACCGTAACTTCCGCCGACGCCGTGCAGGCCGCCGGAGATGTGGTAGACGCCGTCGCCCGAGCGCGAGAACTTGCCGCCGGCGTGCAGCATGGTGAACGCGACCTCGACCGCGGGCTTCTTCTCTTCGCGGTGCATGTCGACCGGGATGCCGCGGCCTTCGTCCTCGACTTCGACCGAGCCGTCCTTGTGCAGCGTCACGCTGATCTTCTTGCCGAAGCCCGAGAGCGCCTCGTCGACCGCGTTGTCGATCGCCTCCTGCACGATGTGCAGGGGATGCACGGTGTGCGTGTACATGCTCGGCATGCGGCGCACCGGCTCGAGGCCCTTCAGGGCCTGGATCGCCGATGCGTCGTAGACCGCCGGTTTGGCCATGGATCTAGTGCTTCCCGGTCTTTTTTGCCCTAGATATTGTATTCCTCGCGGCGGCGAGATCGAAATCGGCCTGAAGCATCAGCCACTGCCGCGGATGACTTCAGCAATGCGACGCGGCTCGACTCCGACCTCATGCGCCAGTACCCCGGTCGCGAGATTCAAGGGAATCAGGAATTCCTGCAGCAGGACTTCGCCGGGATGAATATTGCGCAGCCTTTTCATTGCTTCCGCATCAAACGATTTGGAATCCCCGCCGCATAAGCGGCGCCGAAACGCTCGATGCTCACGGCGATCGACGTTGACAGGGGCTGCTCTTCCCAAGCCTGCAGGAGCTCTTTTTGCGCTCTCAGTGCTTCGCGGTCGCCGGCCAATAACTGTTTGACCGTGGTTGCCACGGTTTGATCCAACTCCTCGGCAGGGCACAGCGCTTCGACCAGGCCCCACTCGTACGCGCGCTGCGCATCGATCGGCTCGCCGGTGAGCACGAGCCATGCCGCGCGGCCGGAGCCGACGAGGCGCGGCAGGAGCGCCGCCTCGACCACCGAAGGGATGCCCAGGCGCACCTCGGGCATCGCAAAGCGCGTGCCATCGGCCGCGACGCGCAGGTCGCAGGCCGCGGCGAGCTCGAGTCCCGCGCCGATCACCGCGCCGTGCAGTTGCGCGACGACCGGCACCGGCAAGCGGCGCACGGCATCGCAGGCGCGGTGGATGCGCGTGATGAAGTCGCGCGCGCTGCGGGCATCGAGGCCCGCCATCTCGT
>VBCP01000053.1 GCA_005888925.1 Betaproteobacteria bacterium
ACGAAGAAATGAAAGCCGCCGGCGTCGAGCACGCCGAACTCGAGCAGGCGCCCGGGCGCCGGGTACGCCGGCGGGTCGACCTGCTCTTCGGCGGCCTGCGCCTTCAAGTTGTCCCGCTCCCAGTCGCTGCGAAAGCCACCCGGCGCGCTGCACCCGACCAGCGCCAGGACGAGCAGCAGCGACCTCAAGTGAGATCGGCGCCGAGCGCCGAGCGCACTTCGGGCGCAAGCTCGGCCGTGGCGCGGTATGCGGGATGGTCCGAGCCCATCACGACACCGGCGCCCGCGCGCAGCGCCTCGCGCATCTCGCGCGTCAGCTCGAAGCGCAGGAAATGCACCGCGGAGGTCTTCTCCTCGTTCTCGCGCTCCAGGTCCTCGTCGGCGATGGCGTAGACGCGCTCGCAGCCCTGCACCTCGACCCACAGCCGGCGCTCGATGCCCTTCAGGCGCGCGAGCATGCGCTTGCGCTCCTCGATCTCCGGGTACTCGATCAGCATGGTCGCCTTCCAGTTCGAGCCGTCGGGCACGAGCGGGTTGTAGGCATCGAGCTCGCCCTGGATGCCCGCCTCCTCGAAGATGCGCTCGATGCGCAGCATCTCCTGCACCTGGTAGCGGATCGTCAGCTCGTCCTCGAACTGCAGCGTGAGCTGCCCGCCCAGATGCACCGTGCGGCGCTTCTTGTGCTCCATGACGCGCGCGCGAAAAGCGCTGCGCTCGCGCGCATAGGCCTCGAGCGGGAGCAGGCTTTCGCGCTTAATCACTCAGCGAGTCCAGGCCGATTCCGCCGACGACTACTTGATGGCGGATTCGATCTCCGAGAAGGTGCGCGCCACCTCGCCGCCGGTGGGCACGGCGACGCCGAGCTGGCGGGCGATCTGCGAGATCGAGAAGATACCGCGCACCATGGTGCGACGCGCGGGCAGCTCGAGCGGCCGCCGCGAGGGAATCTCGTCGAAGTCGACCGCCAGGGCGTGCTGGCGCTCGGCGCGGCGCAGCGTTTCGAGCACGTGCCCGACGCGCGCGCCTTCGATATCGGCGTACGCGATGACCTCGACCTGCTCGGCGGGCGTCATGACGTCCGCGACGGTCAGCTCGTCGCGCCGCAGGCCGCGGTCGATCGCCGCGCGCATCGGCCGCTCGCTGAGAATGTCGGTCGCGGTGATGATGCCCAGCACGTTCTCGTGATCGTCGGTGACCAGCAGCAGGCGCACGCCGCGGGTGATCATGAACTGGTTGGCGCCGGCGAGCGGCGCCTGCGGCCGGATCGTCGCCGGTGCCACGCGGGTGAGATCGGTCATCACCTGCGCCGCGGGCGATTCCGCCGTGACGCGCGGCGACTGCGGCTGCAGCGGGCGGCGAAAGCCGGCATCGGCGCCCAGCTCGCGGATCGGCAGCGGTTGGTACTCACGATCCATGAGCGCTATTCCATCAGTG
Source organism: Betaproteobacteria bacterium (assembly GCA_005888925.1). GTDB lineage: Bacteria > Pseudomonadota > Gammaproteobacteria > Burkholderiales > SG8-39 > SCGC-AG-212-J23. The sequence goes on from VBCP01000053.1 coordinate 1,434, forward strand.
CTGGGGTTGAACCGCTTCGAGGCGCCGCGGGCGCGCCCGGCGATCGGCCTGCAGGTAGCGATGCAGCTCGATCAGCGCCTGGCGATAGACGTCGCGCTTGAAGTCGATCACGGTCTCGAGCGGGATCCAGTAGTCGTGCCAGCGCCAGGCATCGAACTCGGGATGGCCGCTCGCGCGGAGCTTGACGTCGCAGTCGCGCCCGACCATGCGCAGCAGGAACCAGATCTGCTTCTGGCCGCGGTAGGCGCTCTTGCAGAATGGGGCGCAGGGCTCCTCGTTCGCCTGCCTGGGGCGGCGCATCCACTTCTCGGGTACCTCGTAGCGCAGCCATTCGCGCGTGCGGCCGAGAATGCGCACATGGCCGCGCAGCAGCCCGATCTCCTCCTCGAGCTCGCGGTACATCGCCTGCAGCGGGGTTTCGCCGTGCTTGATGCCGCCTTGCGGAAACTGCCAGGCGTGCTGATTGACCCGCTTGCCCCAGAACACCTCGTTCCTCGGGTTGGCGAGGATGATGCCGACGTTCGGACGGTAGCCTTCCTTGTCGAGCATGGGCCGGACCGCCTAAGTTAGGCCTAAAGTAGAATGAGCTTATCGATTTTTCCACAGCCCACCGGTAAAGACAATGCCGGCGCGGGCCGAATGAAAACCTCCAAGTTTTTCATCGCCACGCAGAAGGAAGTGCCCGCCGAGGCGGAGATCGTGAGCCATCGGCTGATGCTGCGCGCGAGCCTCATCCGGCGCCTCGCGGCGGGCATCTACACCTGGCTGCCGCTCGGCGTGCGCGTGCTGCGCAAGGTCGAGGCGGTGGTGCGCGAGGAGATGAACCGCGCCGGCGCCATCGAGCTCTTGATGCCGGTGGTGCAGCCCGGCGAGCTGTGGCAGCAATCGCGCCGCTGGGACGAATACGGTCCCGAGCTGCTGCGCTTTCGCGACCGCCACGAGCGCGACTTCGTGATCCAGCCGACCTCCGAGGAAGTGATCACGGATCTCGCGCGAAGCGAGCTGAAAAGCCACCGCCGCCTGCCGCTGCACTTCTATCACATCCAGACCAAGTTCCGCGACGAACGCCGGCCGCGCTTCGGCGTGATGCGCTCGCGCGAGTTCGTCATGAAGGACGGCTACTCGTTCCACGGCGATTACGCCGACCTCGAGCGCGAGTACCGCAACATGCACGAGACCTACACGCGCATCTTCAGCCGCCTCGGGCTCAAGTTCCGCGCGGTCGCCGCCGATACCGGCGCCATCGGCGGCACCGGTTCGCACGAATTCCACGTGCTCGCCGACTCCGGCGAAGACGCGATCGCGTTCTGTCCGCAGTCGGACTACGCCGCGAACGTCGAGCTCGCCGAAGCCGTATCACCCGGCCCGCGCCCGGCGGCAAAGGAGCCGCTGAAGAAGCTGCCAACGCCGGGCAAAACCACCTGCGAGCAGGTGGCCGAGCTTCTGGGCCTTGCGCTGCACAGGACCGTGAAAGCGGTCGCGGTGATGCACGACGACGAATTCATTCTCCTGCTGGTGCGCGGCGACCACGATCTGAACGAGATCAAGGCGCAGAAGACGATCGGCGCCTTCCGTTTCGCCACCGAGGCGGAAATCCGCGCACATCTGCACTGCGCGCCCGGCTACATCGGCCCGGTCGGCGCCAAGGCCAAGATGATTGCCGACCGCACGGTGGCCGCGATGGCGGACTTCGTCTGCGGCGCGAACGAGGAGGGCTACCACCTTACCGGCGTCAACTGGGTCCGCGACCTCGCGGAGCCCCGGGTCGCCGACCTGCGCAACGTGCTGGCGGGCGATCCGAGCCCCGACGGCAAAGGCCAGCTCGAAATCGTGCGCGGCATCGAGGTCGGGCACATCTTCCAGCTGCGCACGAAGTACTCGGAGGCGATGGGCGCGACGTTCCTCGATGAGAAAGGCGCGACGCGGCCCTTCGAGATGGGCTGCTACGGCATCGGCGTGACGCGCATCGTCGCCGCGGCGATCGAGCAGAACCACGACCCGCGCGGCATCATCTTTCCCGCGCCCATCGCGCCCTTCGCAGTGTGCATCGTGCCGATCGGCCTGCACAAAAGCGCGGCGGTGCGCGAGGCCGCCGAGCGCCTGTATGGCGAGCTGACGACGGCGGGCATCGATGTTTTGCTCGACGATCGCGAGGAGCGCCCCGGCGTGCTGTTCGCCGACATGGATCTCGTCGGCATTCCGCACCGCGTGGTGCTGGGCGAGCGCGGCCTCGCCGCGGGCAATGCCGAGTACAAGGCGCGGCGCGACGAAAAACCGGTCGATGTGCCGCTCGGCGGGATCGTGCCCCTCCTTCGCAAGAAGCTCGGTTGAGAAAACTGCTCTTCATCGCGCTGCTTGCGGCGCCGCTTGGTGCGATCGCCGGCGCGCAGCAGGGCGGACAAGGCGGTGCCGGCGATGGCCTTCCGCTCGACCGGCGATGCGCAGCGCTGGCTCGCCGAAATGGACACACGCCTCGCGCGCCGCATTCCGGATCGCAAGCAGCGCCTGGAGCTCTTGCGCACGGTGCATTACGAGGCGACGCGCGCGCGCCTGGACCCGCAGCTGGTGCTCGGCGTGATCGAGGTCGAGAGCGGCTTTCGCAAGTACGCCGTGTCGCGCGCCGGCGCGCGCGGCTACATGCAGGTGATGCCCTTCTGGGTGAAGCTGATCGGCCAGCCGGGGCACAATCTGTTTCACTTGCGCACCAACCTCGCCTACGGCTGCGCGATCCTGCGCTTCTACCTCGATCTGGAGAAGGGCGACTACTTCCGCGCGCTCGGCCGCTATAACGGCTCGCTCGGACAGCCGGACTATCCCAATCTGGTGCTCGCGGCATGGCGCGGGCGCTGGAAATACGACGGCCCCATAGGATGAGAGTCGGGCTTTGATCAACGCTCTGCTCGATCGGCACCCGCGCATCGCGAACTGGATCTACGGCTTCACGCCGCCGGAGCGCGGCACGGTGACGCTGGTGCACCGGCGCGTGTACATCGTGCCGACGCAGCTCGGCTGGCTGTTCGCGCTGACGCTCGCGATCCTGCTCGTCGGCTCGATCAATTACGCGCTATCGCTCGGCTTCGCGCTCACCTTTCTCCTCGCCGGCATGGGCCTCGCCGGCATGGTGCACACCGCGCGCAACCTCGCGCGCATGGCGGTGAGCGTCGGGCGCGCCGAGCCGGTGTTCGCCGGCGAGGCGGCGCAGTTCCGCCTGTATCTCGACGCGCGCGCCGCGTTCGACCGCCCGGCGATCCTCGCGCGCCACCTGCGGTCGCGCTCGCAGATGGTGCTCGACGTGCCCGCGGCCGGGCTCGCCGAGGTGGTGCTGGCCGTGCCGGCGCCCGCCCGCGGCTGGCTGCCGCTCGGACGCGTGATGCTCGAGACGCGCTTTCCGCTCGGCATCTTCCGCGCCTGGAGCTATGTCGAGCCCGACGCGCGCTGCCTGGTCTATCCGCGGCCGGAGCGCTCGATGCTGCCGGCGCCCGCCGCCGAGAGCTCGCGCGGCGCGCTGCGCTCGCCGACGCCGGGCAACGATGACTACTCGGGGCTGCGCGCCTATCAGCTGTCGGATTCGCCGCGCCACGTGGCGTGGAAGGCCGTAGCGCGCAGCGAAGACATGCTCACCAAGCAGTTCATGGGCGAAGCGGCGGCCGAGCTGTGGCTCGATTGGGCGCGCCTTGCGCCGCAGCTCGCTGTCGAGCAGCGGCTCTCGCGCCTTGCCGGCTGGGTGCTCGAGGCCGAGCGCTCTGGCGTGCAGTACGGCCTGCGCCTGCCCGGCGTCGAGATCGCCCCCGGCCGCGGCGAGCTGCAACGTGCCGCCTGCCTGCAGGCGCTCGCGCTGTACAACGGAACATGAAAGCACTGCCCCATCCGCTGTCGCCCGAGGTCCGGCCGCTGACACTGCGCGATCTGGGCTGGCTCACCGCGTCGCTCGCCATCGTCATCGCGCCGCACGCCCTGCGCGCGCCGTGGTGGCTGACGCTGCTCACGCTGTGCCTCTATGGCTGGCGCTTCTACTCGATGCTGAGCCGCGCGCCCCTGCCTTCGCGCTGGCTGGTGATCGCGGTCGCGTTCATCGGCATGCTCGGCGTATGGATGGAGTACCGCACGCTCTTCGGGCGGCAGCCCGGCGTGATCCTGCTGATGCTGTTCTCCGGCCTGAAGCTGCTCGAATCGCGCCATCACCGCGATGGCGCGGTCGCCGCCTTCCTCGGCTACTTCCTGATCATCACCAACTTCCTCTACACGCAATCCATCCCGACGGCGCTCGCCATGGGCGTCGGCGTCTTCGCCATCACCGCCACGCTGGTCGGCTTCAGCGCGCCGCAGCGCGCGCCGCGCGCCAACCTGCGCACGGCCGGCCTGCTGCTCACGCACGCCGCGCCGGCCGCACTCGTGCTGTTCCTGCTCTTTCCGCGCGTGCAAGGACCGCTCTGGGGGCTGCCGCAGGATGCCTATGCCGGCATGACCGGACTCTCCGACACCATGAGCCCGGGCAACCTCTCGCAGCTCGCGCTCTCCGACGCGATCGCGTTTCGCGCGGCGTTCGAAGGTGAATCGCCGCCGCAGCCCTTGCGCTACTGGCGCGGGCCGGTGCTGTGGGATTTCGACGGCCGCACCTGGTCGAGCGGCCAGGGCTATCTCGTCAACTTCCAGCCGCCGCAGGGCGGCCGCGCGACCTACCAGTATTCCGTGGTGCTCGAGCCGCACAACCACTATTGGCTCTTTGCGCTGGAAACCGCCGCCGCCCTGCCCGAGCGCTCGCGCATCACGCAGGACGGGCAGATCCTGTCCTTCGCGCCGGTGCGCAGCCGGCTGCGCTATGACATGAGCTCGGTGATCGATCCGGCGCGCGAGCCGCGCGAGAACCGCGGCACGCTCGGCCGGGCGCTGCGGCTGCCGGCCGACTACAACAAGCGCACCGTCGCGCTCGCCAACGAATGGCGCGCCGCAGGCGGCAGCGATGTCGACATGCTCAACCGCGGCATCGCGTTCCTCATAAAGGGGCGCTTCACCTACACGCTCGAGCCGCCGCTCCTCGGCCGGGATTCCGTGGATGAATTCCTGTTCGATAGCAAGGCGGGCTTCTGCGAGCATTTCTCCTCGGCCTTCACGGTGCTGATGCGCGCCGCGGGCGTGCCGGCGCGCGTCGTCACCGGCTACCAGGGCGGCGATCTCAATCCGGTGGACCGGATCATCACGGTGCGGCAATCGGACGCGCACGCCTGGACCGAAGTATTCCTCGCCGGCCGCGGCTGGGTGCGCGTCGATCCCACCGCCGCCGCGATGCCGACGCGCGTCGACGGTGGCCTCGCGCAGGCGCTGCCGCAGACGCAGGCGCTGCCGCTGCTGATGCGCCCGGAGCTCGAGTGGCTGCGCGGCGCGCGCTACCGCTGGGAGGCGCTCGCGCACAAGTGGAACATCTGGGTGCTGGGCTACAGCCCGGAGCGCCAGCGCGACCTGATGCTCTCGCTCGGCATGCGCGATGCGGACTGGCAGAAGCTCACCGCAGTGCTGTTCACCTTCCTCGGCGCAATGACCATCGCGCTGCTCGCCTGGTCGCTGCGGCGCCTCGCGCGTCCCGACCCGGTGCAGAAGGCCTGGCAGATCTTCTGCCGCAAGCTCGCCTCGCGCGGCGTGGTGCGCGCGCCGCACGAAGGGCCGCGCGATTACTCGGCGCGCGCGGCGCGCGCCCTGCCCGGCTCGCGGCGAGCGATCCTGCGCATCGGCGCGCTCTACATCGCACTGCGTTACGGGACAAGCACGAACCGCCCCAGCACCGCGCGCCTGCGGCGGCTGGTGCGAGAACTGCGCCCGACGTGAGAGCGCAGCTCGCGTGGCTGCTGGTCGCCCTGGCGGCGCCGGCTTTCAGCCAGCCCTTCTCGGAGCGACCGGAGGTGCAGGCGTTCATCGGCGAGGTGGTCGAACGCCATGGCTTCGTCGAGGGCGAGCTGAAGGAGGTGTTCTCGCGCGTGCAGCGCGTCGAGCCGGCGCTGCAGTCGATCGTGCCGGTGGAGCGGCCCTCCTGGGACGACTACCGCGCGCAGTTCGTCAACGAGCCGCGCATCAGCCGTGGGCTTGCCTTCTGGAAGGCGAACCGCACGGCTCTCAAGCGCGCCGAGAAGAGCTACGGCGTGCCGGCGCCCTACATCGTCGCCATCATCGGCGTCGAGACCAATTACGGGCGCAACATGGGCCGTTTCCGGGTGATCGATGCGCTCAGCACGCTCGCCTTCGACTATCCGCCGCGCGCGCGCTTCTTCCGCGCCGAGCTCGAGCAGTACCTGCTGCTCGCGCGCGAGGCCGGGCTCGATGTGTTCTCGCTGCGCGGCTCGTATGCCGGCGCCATCGGTATCCCGCAATTCATGCCCGGCAGCCTGCGGCGCTATGCGGTCGACTTCAACGGCGACGGCCGGATCGATCTGAGCCGCTCAGCCGCCGACGCGGTGGGCAGCGTCGCCAATTTCCTGAAGGAGCACGGCTGGCAGGCGGGTGAAGCGGTGCTGTTCAGGGCCAAGCCTTCTCCCGAGGCGCTGGCGCGCTACGTCGACGGCTCCGTCGAGCCGCGCCACCGCATCGCCGATCTGGTCGCCGCAGGCCTCGAGCTCGATCCGGCGCCGCGATCGCCCGAGGCGCTCGGTGTGCTGGTGGCGCTCGGCGCCGAGTACCGGGTCGGGCTGCAGAATTTCTACGTCATCACGCGCTACAACCGCAGCGCGCTGTATGCGGCCGCGGTGAGCGACCTCGCCGAGGCCCTCGCCGGGCGGCTTCAGAGCGCCGGCAGGTAGCGCAGCGGATCGACGGCGGCCGAGCCCTTGCGGATCTGGAAGTGCAGCTTGGGACGATCGGCGTCCGAAGATCCGAGCTCGGCGATCTTCTGGCCGCGCGCCACGTTCTGCTGCTCTTTCACCAGGATGTCGCGGTTGTGCGCGTAGACCGTGATGAAGCCGTTGTCGTGCTTGATCACCACCAGCTTGCCCAGGCCCGGGATGCCGCTGCCGATGTAGGTGACGCGCCCGGCGGCGGCGGCCACGATCGGGTCGCCCGGTCTGCCGTCGATGTCGATGCCCTTGCTGCGCGGCTCGGCGAAGCCGGCGAGGATCTTGCCTTTCGCCGGCCACATGAACTCCGCGTTCTGGACGGTTTCGGGCTCCTTCGATGGCTCCTTGGGAGGCAATTTGACGACCGGCGCAGGCGCATCGAGCGGGCGCGACTCGACGCGCGCGCCGATGTTGGCACGGCCGATCTGCACGCCGCGCGATTCGTCCGGTTTCACCCGCAGCACCTGGCCCACGCGGATGCGCGTCGGATCGTCGAGGGCGTTCCATTGCGCGAGCTCGCGGTAATCGACGCCGTGCTCGAGCGCGATGCTATAGAGCGTGTCGCCGCGCTTCACCTCGTAGTGCTCGTCGGACAGCGTCCGCGGCGTTGGCGCCGTGACCTTCGCCACGGGCGGCGGCTGCGGCGCGCCCGATCGCGCGGTGCGGTCGGTGACGGGAGCCGACGGATGCTGCGAGGCGCAGCCTGCCGCCAGTACACCGATCATTGCCGCGGCCCGAAGCCTCATGCCTTGCCCGCCTCCATCGGCACAAAGCGCACTGGATCGAGCTCCGACTCTCGGAAACCCCGGCCGTTGCGCTCGATCAGTACGAGCCGCTGCCCGCCATTGGCCGCGGACAGCGGCAATATCATTCTGCCACCGGCGGCGAGCTGCCGTACGAGCGCTTCGGGCACGCGCGGCGCCGCCGCCGCCACGATGATCGAATGAAACGGCGCAGCCTGCTCGAGCCCGGCATAGCCGTCGCCGTGCACCAGGCGCAGATTGGCGAGGCGCAGCCCGAGCAGGTTGCGCCGCGCGCGCTCGAGCAGCCCCTGGATGCGCTCGATCGAGTACACCTCGGGAAAGATCGCCGCGAGCACCGCCGCCTGGTAGCCGCAGCCGGTGCCGACCTCGAGCACATTGCGGGGGGTGTTCTCTTCCAGAAGCAATTCAATCATGCGTGCGACGACGTAGGGCTGCGAGATGGTCTGCGCGAAGCCGATCGGCAGCGCGCTGTCCTCGTAGGCGCGGCTCGCCAGCGCCTCCTCGACGAACTGATGGCGCGGCACGGCGGCGAGCGCGGCGAGCACGCGCTCGTCGCGGATGCCTTTTTCGCGCAGGCGCGCCACCATGCGGGCGCGCGTGCGCGGCGAAGTCATGCCGATACCCGCGGCGTTCAACCCTCGAGCCATGCGCGCGCGCGCGGCAGCTGCGACGAATGGGTGAGATCCATGAGCAGCGGCGTCACCGAGACGCGGCGGTTGTCGATCGCATGGAAGTCGGTGCCCGGGCCGGCATCGGCAGCGGCGCCGGCCGGGCCGATCCAGTACGCGCTTTCGCCGCGCGGCGTGGTGAGCTTGATCACGGGCTCGGCCTTGTGACGCTTTCCGAGACGCGTCACTTCGATGCCGCGCAGCCGCTGCGGCGGGACGTCGGGCACGTTGACGTTGAACAGCACCGGCTCGCCGAAGGGGGCGCGCGAGAGCCGCTCGACCATCTCGAGGGCCACGCCGATGGCGGATTCGAAATGCGCGCCTTCCTTGCTGGTGAGCGAGACGGCGAGCGAGGGAATGCCGAGCAGGTAGCCTTCGACGGCGGCGGCCACGGTGCCGGAATAGATGGTGTCGTCGCCCATGTTCGCCCCCAGGTTCACCCCCGAGACGATCACGTCGGGGGTGAAATCGAGCAGTCCCGTCACGGCGATGTGCACGCAGTCGGTGGGTGTGCCGTTAACGGAAAAGTAGCCGTTCGGCGCACGGCGCACCACCAGCGGCCGGTCGAGGGTGAGCGAGTTCGAGGCGCCCGAGCGGTCGCGCTCGGGCGCCACCACCGTCACGTCGCCCAGCCGGGCGAGCGCCTCGGCGAGCAGCGTGATGCCCGGCGCGAAGTAGCCGTCGTCATTGGAGACGAGAATTTTCACGCGGACGATTCTACAGTCCGTCGGGACTTGAACAGCTTGATGAGCCGCTGTCTAACCTGCGTGCGCCTGCCCCTGCTCGTCCTCATGTGCGTCGCCAGCCCCGCGCTCGCGCGGCTCGATTATCGCGTCGAGATCGAAGCGCCGCGCGAGCTGAAGAGCACGCTCGAGAAGGGGCTGAACATCGTGCGCTGGCGCCTCGATCCCGACATGGATGCCGAACGGCTCAAGCGGCTGGTCGACGAGGCGGTGCACGAGGCGCGCGAGGCGGCGGCCACCGACGGCTATTTCTCGGCGCAGGTGCGCGCCGAGATCGAATCGGCCGAGGAGCCCTGGGTGGTGCGGCTGCGCGTCGAGCCTGGCGAGCGCACCCGCGTGCACGAGGTCGAGATCCGCTTCAGCGGCCCGGCGACGAGCGACGGCGAGGCGCGCGCGCTGCTGACGAAAGTGCGCGAGGGCTGGCTCCTGCGCCGCGGCCAGCCGTTTCGCCAGGACGAGTGGGAGGGGGCGAAGCGCCAGGCGGTGCGCGAGCTCTCCGGCTGGCGCTACGCTGCGGCGAGCATCGCCGACAGCCGGGCCTACATCGATCCGCAGGAGCACCGCGCCTCGCTGATGGTGGAGATTGCGAGCGGACCGCCGTTTCGCTTCGGCGAGCTGCACGTGAGCGGCGCGAAGCGCTATCCCGATGCGCTGATCGAGAACCTGGTGCCGGTGCATCCGGGCGAGGTGTACGACCGCGACAAGGTGGTGCTCTACCAGCGGCGGCTGCTCGAATCGGGGTATTTCGCGAGCGTGCAGGCCGAGATCGACGTGCAGCGCGAGCTCGCCGACGCGGCGCCGCTGCGCGTGGCGGTGATCGATTCGCCCAAGCACCATGTCGAATCCGGCATCGGCTACAACACCGACGTCGGCCCGCGCTTCGAGACGCGCTACAGCAACCAGGACGTGTTCTCA
>VBCP01000379.1 GCA_005888925.1 Betaproteobacteria bacterium
TCGCTCGTTGCAAGCTCCAGCGCGTAGCCGTCGGGGCGGGGATCGATATGGCGCACGTGCGCGCGTAACGTCGCAAGCGTCGTAGACTGGCGCTCACGCCGCTCCGGTCCAGACAAAGTGCACGCGATCGGACGCTCACTCGTCATCGCCCTCTCTCCTTCGGAGGCGTCGCGCATACGCAGAGCTCTCTCGGAAGCGCGCCCTTCGCGTCATGGATCTTGGCGAGCAGACCCTCGAGCTCTCCGCGCAGAAGAGCGAGCTGCTCGAGCTTGGCGCCGATCTCCTCGAGCTCCTCGCGAATGAGCCGCTGCAGACGCGGGCGCAGCGCGGCGCCCGGGCGCCGGCCGTCGCTCGAGTGCACGACCAGGGTCCTGATCTTCGCGAGGGACAGCCCAAGGAGCTTCGCGCGCTTGATGAGCTGGAGACATCGCAGATGACCCGCGGTGTAGAGCCGGTACCCGGCAGCGCTGCGCGCAGGTGCCGGCAACAAGCCCTGCGCTTCATAGAAGCGAACGGCCTTGACGGTGCACCCGGCCCGTTTCGCTAGTTGGCCGATCCGCAGTTCGCTCATCAGCGTGCTCGCGAGCGACGGTAAACCCTCCCCCGCGGGGGAAGGTCAAGTCTTTTGTCGGCCTCGTCGATCACTATGCGGCGGTCGAGGCGATCCTTTGGGCCATGCTATCGTGTGAACGCCGATGCCGTCCGCCGTCCCCTTCCGCGATGCGTTCTGGAACGTCTCGCTGTGGGCCGCCCTCGGCGCAAGCATGCTGGTCAGCTCCCCCGATATCAGTCGAGCCGCCGAGCCTCCGACCGGGCTCACGATCCTTCAGGAAATGCGCAGCTTCAGCACGATGGGCAGCGTGCTCTACATCGCGGCGCATCCCGACGATGAGAACACCCAGGCCATCACTTACCTGGCCCGCGGTCGTGGATACCGGACGGCCTATCTCTCGCTCACACGGGGCGACGGCGGCCAGAACTTGCTCGGCCCTCAACTCCACGAGCAGCTGGGCGTGGCTCGCACTCAGGAATTGCTCGCTGCGCGGCGTCTGGATGGTGGACGGCAGTATTTCACGCGCGCGAAAGACTTCGGGTATTCCAAGGATTACCGAGGCGGTCCTGGCCGACATCGTCCGCGTGATCCGCGGGTTCCGACCGGACGTGATCGTGACTCGGTTTTCGCCACAGCCCGGGGACACTCACGGCCATCACACCGCGTCGGCCGTGCTCGCCCTCGAAGCCTTCAACCTCGCTGGCGATCCGCAGGCATTTCCTGAACAGCTCGGCGAGTTGACCCCGTGGCAACCCAAACGGATATTCCACAACGTCGGCCCGTTCGGTGGAGCAAGGGCCGACGCTGCGAGCAGCGGGACAGGCGTGGTGCGCGTGGAGGTCGGCGGCAACGACCCGGTGCTGGGCGAATCGTTTGCCTCCATCGCCGCCCGCAGCCGGGGCATGCACAAGACGCAAGGCTTCGACGTGGACGGCGGCCCGAGGGGCGGCTGGCGAAGGACCGAGGTCTTTGTGCCGCTCGGAGGCGAACCCGCAACCGAGGATCTCCTCGACGGAGTGGACACGACCTGGAGCCGCGTGCCGGGTGGCGCTGAGATCGCGCGATTGACCGAAGAAGCGATCGCGCGATTCAACCCGGAAGACCCTGCGGCCAGCGTACCCGCCTTGCTGGCGATCCGCAGGCGAGTTTCCGTGTTACCCGCCGACCCTGTCGTAAGCGACAAACGCCAGCAACTGGACCGGATCATCCAGGCGTGCATCGGTCTTCGAGTGCAGACGGTGGTGGCTCAAAGCGAGGCGGTGCCCGGCGAGACGTTGAAGATGCGTCACACCGCGGTCGTGCGATCTCGAATCCCTGTTCACTGGACGGCGGTGCGTTACCCGAGTATTCCGCGCACGGTCACCAAGGTCCTCGAACTGCGCGCGAACCAACCGGTCTCCCGCGACACGACGCAAATCCTGCCCGCCACCACGCCAGTGAGCCAGCCGTATTGGCTCCGTAAAGAAGGCACGGCCGGCTTGTTTCATGTGGATGATCCTTCTCTCATCGGCCGCCCGGAGAACCCGCCCGCGTTTCCGATCGACTACGTCTTCGAAGTTGGCGGTCAGACTCTCGTGATAGCGGGTGAGCCGGCGGCGGCGGATCCTGCGAACGAGGCCATGCGGCGCCGATTGGACGTCATCCCGCCGGTCTCGCTTCGCTTCACGTCGGGTGTGCAGCTTTTCGCGCCCGGCGCCGCGCGCCCGGTGACGGTCGAGCTCACCGCCGCGCGCGCGCGTGCCGCCGGCACCGTGCAGCTGGACGCGCCGGCCGGCTGGAGGGTCATCCCTGCCGCACAACCATTTCGTCTGGCCGCAGCAGGGGAGCGCGTCCGGTTCACCTTCTCCGTTACGGCACCGTCCGAGCTCGCCACGGCAAAGCTCGGGGCCAGCGTGACGATCAACGGCGTACGGTTCAATCATCAGCGTGTCGAGCTTCGCTACGACCACATTCCATTCCAACTCCTCCAACCTGCCGCGACCCTGAACGCGGTGTCCCTCGACCTGGCGATTCGAGGCCGTCACGTCGGCTACCTGCCGGGCGCGGGCGACGACGTGGCCGGATGTCTGGAGCAAATGGGCTATGCGGTCACGCAGTTGACCAGCGCTGATCTGAGCCCGGAGAAGCTACGCCCGCTCGATGCCGTGGTCATTGGCATCCGGGCCTTCAACACCCGGAGGGATCTCGCCGAACATTTGCCGGCGTTGTTCGCGTATGTCGAGGCCGGCGGAAATCTCATCGTGCAGTACAACAACTCCGAAGGCCTCGCCGCGAACTGGCTGATGCCCTTCCACTTGAGGATTTCGCGAGCCCGGGCAGATTTCGAAGGTTGGGTACAGGAGCGCGGGCTGTATTTTCCAGACCAATGGGACGGACGCTTCACGGCGATCCTCGCGTCCGGTGATCCCGGCGAGCCGCCGCTCCAAGGTGGCCTGCTCGTGGCACGGCACGGGAAGGGACATCTCGTTTACACCGGCCTGGCGTGGTTTCGCCAACTACCCGAAGGAGTGCCCGGAGCGTATCGGCTGTTTGCGAATCTCGTCTCCTTGGGCAAGTGACCCGACCGCCACTGCCTGACCAGCGATCCGATGCCGAGCCGCCCAGCCTGCCTGGGTTCCGCACGTGGCGCGGTGTCTACCTGTTCGTGTTCGGGTGGTTCGTCCTCGTGGTGGTCCTGCTCACGGCGTTCACCCGGATCTTCTCGTGAACGTTGCTGATTGGGTGGTGTTGCTCGGCACCATCGTCGGCATCGCCGCGTACGGGTTTTGGCGCACGCGCCACATTCGGAGCCTCAACACGTACCTCAAGGGAAGCCCGTCCACCGGCTGGGGCACGATTGGCCTATCCGTGATGGCCACGCAAGCCAGCGCGATCACCTTTCTCTCGATCCCGGGACAGGGCTTCGAAAGCGGCATTGGATTCGTGCAGAACTATTTCGGGTTGCCGCTCGCGCTCATCATCGTGTGCGCCGTGTTCCTGCCCATGTACCGGCGGCTCGGCGTGTATACCGCCTACGAGTTTCTGGGCCGGCGGTTCGACCGGAAGACGCGTCTGCTCGGCGCGGGCCTGTTTCTCCTGCAACGCGGGCTCGCCGCGGGAGTGACCATCTACGCGCCCGCCATCATTCTCTCCACGGTGCTGGGCTGGCGGATCGATGTCATCATCGTGTTCAGCGGATTACTCGTCATCATTTACACCGTCACGGGCGGTAGCGAAGCGGTCAGCCTGACGCAAAAGTGGCAGATGGCGGTGATCTTCGGCGGCATGGTGACGGCCCTGGTCGTGTTGCTGGCCAAGCTGCCCGAGGGGCTCGGTTTCAGTGGCGCCGCGCACATTGCCGGCGCCCTGGGTAAATTGCAAGCGGTGGATTTTTCGTTCGATGCGAGCCGCCGCTACACGCTCTGGACCGGCCTGCTCGGCGGTTTGTTTCTCTCGCTCTCGTATTTCGGCACCGACCAGTCGCAGGTACAGCGTTACATCGGCGGCGCCTCCTTGCGCGAAGGCCGCCTCGGTCTGATGTTCAATGCGCTCCTGAAGATTCCGATGCAATTCCTCATTCTCTTGCTCGGCGCGCTCCTGTTCGTCTTTTACCAGTTCGAGCGTCCGCCGGTGTTCTTCAACCAATCCGAGTGGCAGCGTCACGCGCGAGGCGCGGGAGGCGCCGAATTTCTCACCCTCGAAGAACGACACGCCGGCGCGGTCGCGGAAACTCAAAAGGCAATTCGCGCCTGGCTCCGCGCTCGCGCATCCGAGGACGTCGCCGTCGAATCCGCCGCCCGCGCCGCCATGATCGAGGCCAACCGCCGGACCGACGCCGTTCGCTCCGAGGCCAGAGCCGCGCTCCTGACGGCCGATCCGCGCGCCAAGACGAAGGACTCCGATTACGTCTTCATCACCTTCATCCTGGCCGAGCTTCCGCACGGGGCGATCGGTCTGCTCATCGCGGTGATGTTCGCCGCGGCGTTGTCTTCCAAAGCGGCCGAGCTCAACGCGCTCGGCACGACGACGACGATCGACTTCTGGCGGCATTTCCGCCCGCTCGCCGCCGCCGATGAGGCGCGCAACGTGCGAGTGGCGAAGCGGTTCACCGCCCTGTGGGGCGTCGTCGCCGTGGCATTCGCGCTGTTCGCCGGCTTTGCCGAGAACCTCATCGAGGCGATCAACATCCTCGGCTCCATCTTCTACGGTGTCGTGCTGGGGATCTTTCTGGTGGCGTTTTTCGTTCGGCGAGTGGGCGGCAGTGCGGTCTTCTTCGCGGCCGTGGCGGCCCAGGCCCTGGTGATCGCGATGTTCTTTTCCCTCAACATCGGTTATCTCTGGTACAACCTCATCGGCTGTGCGGCGTGCATCGGCTTCAGCCTGCTGCTGCAGGCGGTCCTGGGGCCGCAGGCGCCCACCGATGTCGGCCGTAGGGCATGAGCGTGGAGCCCATCATTGCGTTCGGCCAGCAGCCCTGCGGCTTTTTTCCGCGGCGCTTTCTCGTCGCCAAGATTCACACCGCGCGGCGGCTGCAGGCGCAAATGGGCGGACGCATCGTGTTCTTCTGCCATGACAGCGACCACGACCCGCGCGAGACGCGAACGATTCTGCGTCATCGCACGACCCGAGAACCCGCCCACCTCAACTTCGCGGTCGCCGGTAAGCTCCAGCGAAAGTTCTCGCCGCTCTACGTGAAGCGCATTGCTCCGGAGTGGCACGAGAAGACCCTGCTCCAGTTGCCCAATTACGTCGACGGCCGCCTGATCGGCCTGTTCCGGGAGACTTCGGCGGAGACGGTGGCGGACTTCTGTCTGGAGATGTATCGCCGCATGGGGTTGCTCGACGGAATTCACGTCGCGCGCTCCAGCGACCCGGCGTTGCGGCGCAGCGCGGTCGAGGTGAGCGACTTCTTCGTGGACGTGCCATACGAAGGCGAGATCGTCCGCGCGCGCGTTCATGACGACGAGCTCCGACTGCACGCGGGCGGCGATTCCTTCGTGGTCCTCCCTGCGACCGCCTTCACCAAGGAGCAGATCAGCCCCACGCGGGACACTCGGCTCCGCTGGATGCAGTCGATTCTGCGATGCACCCATTACGTGGCCGGCGCGGGCGAACAGGCCTATCTTCGTCAGGAGGAAGCGCCGGAGCTCACCTTTGTCCGCCGGGACCAGATCGATCGATCCGATGAAGCCTATACCGAACTCCCTCCCTGACCCTCCGCCAGTGCTGGCCTTCGGCGCGCATCCGGATGACATCGAGTTCGGCTGCGGCGGTGTGATCGCGCAGGAAACTCGCGCCGGGCGTGCGGCGCATTTCGTCGTGTGCTCGCGCGGCGAAGCGGCGACGCACGGCCAGCCCGAGCAACGCGTCGCTGAAGCGGAGCGAGCTGCCGCGCTGCTCGGCGCCACGATCGAGTTCGTGGAGCTCGATGGAGACTCTCATCTCGAAGTCCGGACCGCTCACGCCATCACGCTGGCGTCCGTGCTGCGCCGCATGCGGCCGGGCGTCGTCCTCGCCCCGAGTCTCGTCGAGAACCAGCACCCCGATCATTCGCGGCTCGGACGACTCGTGTGCGACGCAGCCCGGCTCGCGCGTTTCGGCGGCGTGCAAGAATTGCGTGGCTGGCCGCCGCACGGCATTGCGCAATTGCTGTTCTACGCGCTGACGCGGGAATCCGAACCGGACGACATTTCGCCGGTGCTCATCGACATCTCCGCGCCGGAGATCGTCGCGGCCTGGGTCGCCGCGATGGAGGCGCATGCGTCACAAACCAGCGCCCGCAACTACGTGGAGTTGCAGCTCACCCGGGCACGGCTCCACGGACTGTGCGCGGCGGTGCATTACGCCACGGCCCTGTTTCCGGCCGACCCACTCGTCTTCGAGTCGCTCTCGGGATTGGGCCGCGCCGCGCGTGGGTTTTGACATGGCTGCCGGCGACCCTCTCCGAATCGGCATCACGTGCTATCCATCGGTTGGAGGGAGTGGCGTTCTGGCGACGGCGCTGGGAGAGGACTTGGCGGCCCGGGGACACGAAGTGCATTTCATCAGTTACGAGCGACCGTTTCGGTTGCCTGCGGATGGGCTACGGCTGCATTTCCATCCCGTCGTGATCAACGACTATGGACTGTTCAGATTTCCCGACTACACCTTGCCGCTCTCGGTGCGCATGGCCGAAGTGAGTCGCGACTACCAGCTGGACGTGCTTCATGTGCACTACGCGGTGCCGCACGCGACCGCCGCAATCCTCGCCCGATCGATGCTCCCGCGAGAGCGACAGCCTCGCGTGGTCACGACCTTGCACGGCACGGACACGACCCTGCTGGGCTACGATCCAGGCTACGCTCCGGCCATCAAGCACGCGCTGACCTGTTCGGACGCGGTCACGGCGGTGTCCGAGGCTCTGAAGAGCGAGACCCGACGAGCGCTCAGCTTCGATGGCTCGATCGAGGTCATCCACAATTTCTTTGCGCCGCGCCCACCGCGCCGCTCGGGCGAGGAGGTGCGCCGAGAGCTCGGCCTGGGGGAGGAAGTCGTCGTTGTCCACTCCTCCAATCTTCGCCCGGGCAAGCGGGTCGATCTCGTGCTGGAGACCGTCGCCCGCGTCCGCCCGCGCGACGCTTTCAAACTCCTCGTTCTCGCGGGGGAGCCTTTCGCGCCGTTCGCCGAACACGTGCGGCGGCTCGGCCTGGCTGACCGAGTGATCGTCCGCGAGAAGGTCAACCACATCGAGGACTATCTTCAGGTCGGCGACATCGGGCTCTACGCCTCTGAAACGGAGAGTTTTTGTCTGAGCATCCTCGAAGCGATGTGTTTCGGCTGCCCGAGCGTTTCGACGCGCGTTGGCGGAATCCCCGAGGTGGTCGAGGACAACGAGAGCGGCCTGCTGGTTCCCTCCGGCGACGTCGGCGCACTGGCCAGCGCGCTCGAGGCCTTGATCCACGATCGGACACGCCGGAGCGCTCTGGGCCGGGCCGCGCAGGCGCGCGCACGTGAACGGTTTTCCGCCGAGATCATCGTGCCGCGCTACGAAGCACTTTACCGGCAGCTTTGTCGATGACCACCAATTAGAATGGCCTTGACCATTCACCGATCTGTGTGGGATGAATCTCGCGGGAGGCGACCATGAAAACCCTGTCCTACGTGTGCCTGGTGTTCGGTGTCGTCGCGGCTGTGGTCGCTCCGTCTTCACTCTCGGCGCAGAGCACTTCGCCGAGCGTGGTCAAAGAGCTCGTGGCGACCTGGCAACGGGCGGCTACCGAGATCATCGACGTCGCCGAAGCCATGCCCGAGGAGAAGTACGGGTACAAGCCGACGCCGGAGGTAGCGACGTTTCGCGATCAGCTGGTGCATCTCGCCGGCATCACGCAACGCTTCATCGACAGCGCCAAAGGCACCAAGAGCGAGTCAGGGCACAAGGCGACGACGAAGGCGGAAGTCATCGGTCTGCTGAAGCACAACCTTCAGACCGGACAGGAGATGCTCGGGTCGCTGAGCGATGCCCAGCTGCTCGAGCCGGTGAAATTTCCCTTCGGGGACCGCACGGTGACCCGCTTCACGTTCTGGCTGGGGCCGCTCTATCAGGTTCGCAATCACCACGGACAGCTCGTCGTCTATCTCCGCATGAACGGCATCGTTCCCCCGACCACCGCCCGGCGGCCCGCGTAAGCTCGGGTCAGGCACCAAGGAAATAGCGGCGCGGATTTCCGGATCATTCGATTATCTGATCCGCACGCAGCAGCAGCGACGGCGGGATGGTGAGGCCCAGCGTCCGAGCCGCGTTGAGGTTGATCACCAGCTCGTACTTCGTCGGTTGCTCCACGGGCAGGTCGCCCGGCTTGGCTCCTTTGAGGATCTTGTCCACGTAGATGGCGGCGCCTCGAACCTGGTCGTAAAAGTTCACCGCATAGGACATGAGGCCACCCGCCTCTACGAATTGCCGCTCCCCCCACATCGCGGGTATCCGGCGCTTGGCAGCGAGGTCCACGAGGGCTTTTCGATGCTCGGTGGTCAGAACACCCGCGGCCCCGAAAAGCGCGTGGGCGCGCTGCCGGGTCATCGCGACAAAGGCGCCCTCGAACTCGCCAGGCCCTCGCACCTCGAGCGGTTGCAGCGTAAGACCCAGTGCCGGGGCCGACTTCTGCAGCTCCTTCAATACCAGCACATT
>VBCP01000380.1:0-4899 GCA_005888925.1 Betaproteobacteria bacterium
TACCGCTCGCCGCCCGGCGCCGCGCAGGCCGCGCTCGGGCTTGGCGGGAACAGCGAACCATTCATCGGTGGTCACGAGCCCTGCGGCGTGGTGATGGCGCGCGGTGCCGGCGTATCGGAGCACGAAGCGCCGACCGGCCAGCGCGTGATGGACCATCACTACTCGGGCTGCGGCGTCTGCGCGCACTGCCGCGTCGGCTGGTCGCAGCTCTGCCGCGCCGGCATCACGGTCTACGGCGTCACCGCGCATGGCGGGCACGCCGACTATCTCAAAGTCCCCGCAAAAACCATCGTGGAACTGCCGGAGGAGCTCAGCTTTGCCGAAGGCGCCGCGGTCGCCTGCGGCACCGGCACTGCCTATGGAGCTCTCAAGAGAATGAAACTCTGCGGCGGCGACACGCTCGCTGTTTTCGGCCAGGGCCCGGTCGGTCTGTCCGCCACCGTGCTCGGCGTGGCGATGGGCGCGCGGGTGATCGCGGTGGAGACTTCGCCGGAGCGCATGAAGCTGGCGGAGGAATTCGGCGCCGATGCCGTGATCGACGCCTCGAAGGAAGATCCGGTGCAAGCATTGAAGGAGCTGACGCGCGGCGTCGGCGTCGACCTTGCGCTCGACTGCACCGGCGCCGCGGCCGCACGCCGCGCAGCGGTGCGCTGCGTGAGGACGTGGGGCACAGCCTGCTACGTCGGCGAGGGCGGCGATGTCACGCTCGACGTGAGTCCCGATCTCCTCCGCCGGCAGGTGACGCTGATCGGCTCCTGGACTTTCAGCGCGATGGGCATGCAGGAATGCGCCGAGTTCATCGCCAAGAAGCGCATCCCGCTCGAGCGCATCTTCTCGCACCGCTGGCGCCTGGAGCAGGCCGACGAGGCGTACCGCACGTTCGATACGCAGACGACCGGCAAAGGCGTCTTCCTGCTTTGAGCACCCCGCTGCTGTTCCAGCCGATCAAGCTGCGCGAAATCGAGGCGCGCAACCGCATCGTAGTCTCGCCGATGTGCCAGTACTCGGCGAAGGACGGGCACGTCGGCGACTGGCATCTCGTGCACCTCGGCAAATTCGCGCTGGGCGGCGCCGGCATCGTGTTCGTCGAGGCCACGGCGGTGGAGCGCCGCGGGCGCATCACCCACGGTGACACCGGCATCTGGGACGACGCGCACATCGCTGGCCTCAAACGTGTGGCGGATTTCGTGCGATCGCAGGGCGCGGTCCCCGCGATCCAGCTCGCGCACGCCGGGCGCAAGGCGAGCATGGCGCGGCCGTGGTACGGCAACGGGCCGCTCACGCAGCAGGACCTCGACCGCGGCGACAAGCCCTGGTCGATCGTCGCGCCCACCGACGCGGCGCTCGGCGAGAGCTGGATCCAGCCGCGCGCGTTCCAGCCGGGCGATTTCCAGACCGTGCTCGCCGCCTACCGCAACGCCGTGCGGCGCGCGGTCGCCGCGGGCTTCGACATCCTCGAGCTGCACGCGGCGCACGGCTATCTGCTGCATACGTTTCTTTCGCCGCTCACGAACACTCGCAGCGACGAATATGGCGGCTCGCGCGAGAACCGCATGCGCTTTCCGCTGGAAGTGGCACGCGCGGTGCGCGACGCGTGGCCGGCCGCGCGGGCGCTGTTCGTGCGCATCTCGTCGATCGACGACGTCGAGGGCGGCTGGAGCATCGAGGACACCGTGGCGTTCGCCGGCAAATTGAGAGAAGCCGGCGTCGATGTCATCGACTGCTCATCCGGCGGCATCGCCGGGTCGGCGACCGCCGCGACCCGGACTCTCGTGCCGCGCGTGCCGGGATTCCAGATCCCGTTCGCCGAGCGCGTGCGCAAGGATGCCGGCATCAAGACCATGGCGGTCGGCCTGATCCTCACGCCGCAGCAGGCCGAAGAGGCGCTGCAGGCCGGAGCCGCCGACCTGATCGCTGTGGGCCGCGAGGCGCTCTACGATCCGAACTGGCCGCTGCACGCGGCGCAGGTGCTCGGCGTCGATCCGAACATGGAGCGTTGGCCACTGCAGTACGGCTGGTGGCTCACGCGGCGCGAAGGACTGCTGAAGAAGCTCGGCCTGCGAAAGTAAATCAGGGACAGACCACGTTTTCGGAGGCGTCGATGAGAACCATCTCCCTCTCGCACCAGGACATGCAGCACCGCATCGCCCGCTTCAGGGATCTCCAGCCGCTGCCGATCCAGCAAAGCGACATTCCACTCGCGGCGCGCGATGTCGTCTATTCGCGCAAGCTCCTCTCGGTCATCGGGCTGGAAGGCGCGCAGACGCCGATCAACGTCGGTGCGCCGATCCGCGGCGCGGCGGGCATGACGATGACGCTCGCGGTGTGCCCGCCCGGACAGGGCCCGGGATTGCACGCCCATCGGCAGACCTATGAGACGTTCACGGTGCTCAAAGGCAGATTCGAAGTCTCGTGGAACGACGATGGCGCGGAGCGCGCCGTGCTGGAACTATTCGATACGGTGTCATTTCCGCCAGGCGTATGCCGCGCCTTCCGCAACGTCGGCGATGAGGAAGGCATTCTCCAGGTGCTGATCACGGGCGGCGTGCACGACATGACCGACATCGACTTCGCGGAGGATGCGAAGCGCAGGATCGAATCGGTGGCCGGCGGATTGTCGAGAGAATTCGAGAAGGCGGGATTCACCTTCACCGCGGGGAAAGCCTAGCCGCTAGTCGGCGCGCGGCGGATACATCCGGCGCAACTGCGCCTTTTCGTCCGCGCTCAGCGGAAAGATCCGCGGCGTATCGGATTGCATCGCGTCGGGCCGGCACGGCACGGGCCGCCCGCACATCAGCATCGCAGGGTCGTCGTTGTGCCAAAGGCCGATGGCATGGCCGAGCTCGTGAGCGACGACGTTGCGCGCCACGTTCGGCAGCGTGAGCGGCGACTCGAGATGGGCCTTGATCGCCGCGAGCGCCTTCTCCTCGCTCGGCCAGCGGGCAGCGAAGGAAACGAACTCGGCGTCCGAAAGCGCCACGATCAGGTTTCCCGGAACCGTGGCGACGCTCTCGGGCATGGGCACGGCAGCGCTGCGAGGTCCAACGCGGTCGGCGCTGAACGCGCGCAACTCCTCCGCGGGGATCGCGCCGGCGACGAGCTGGGTCGGACCGAGGCGGAAGGGCGTGCCGATGTCGGCAAACACACCGTTCCAGTAATCCACCGCCTCGTGCACGAGGGCGATGCGCGGATCGCCCTCCTGGCCGAGGATTGTGATCGACGGCGACTTCGACCAGGTCGGCTCGCGCGGTGGATAAGCGGCAACGAGCTGCGTCCGCTCGGCGTGCGTCAGCGGCATGAAGCGCGCCGCCTCGGAAACCGCGATATCCCTATCGCACGGCCGGATCGCGCTGCTGCACATGAGCGTCGCCGCGATTTCGTTGTCCCCGAGGCCGAGCACGTGCCCGAGCTCGTGAGCGATGACGTGGCGCGAGACATTGGGCTGCGAAAAGGGCCATAAGGAATGCGTCGGCAACGCGATGAACGCCCTGCCAAGCGCCGGCAGGCGCGACGTGAATGCTGTAAGGAAGCGGCCCTCCGAGAGCACGATGACGGTGTCGCCCCGCAGCTTGAAGACGCTTGGCGGCCACCGCATTGGCAAGCCGCGTGCGACGCGCGAACTCATCATCTCGAGCTCGTCGCTGCCGGGTGCGCCATCGGCGACGTGCCGCACCGGCCCCAGGCGAAAATCGGCTCCGAGCTCGGCGAGCGTGCGGTTCCAGTGCTCGATCGCCTCGTACGTAAACGCAACCCGTGGATCATTCTGCGCCGCGACGATGGTCACCGTCGGGCCGGCCACCCATCGGGGTGGCGTCTGCGCCTCGCCTATCAGAGGCGACAACCACAGCAGTGCCAGCACGTAGCGCACGCTACCCTCCCTGACGAGTAGCTACACAGCCATCCTAAGACAGAATCAGCGGCGCTTGAACTCGGCGCACATGCTGGGCGGTCCCACCCACGACTGCTCGACCACCTTGCCGTTGTCGAAGACCAGCGTGCGCTCGCAGCGCTCGGGCGGCGATGGCGAGCCGACCGGCATGCCCACGCCGACGCCGACGCCCGTGGCGCCGCCGCCGCCGATCCTCATCCCACCGAGGCCGAAGCCGACGCTCGAACCGGGCTGCGGATAAGCCGCCGTCTCCCAGGTGTACCAGTAGCGGCCGTCGGCGGTGACGGCGCTGCGCGCTGGCGCGCCCCATGCGCGCAGCACGTCTTCATAGGTCGCGCCCTGCCAGGAGCTCCTCGCGTGCTCGACGTCCTGCGCGGTGGCGCAGGCCGCCAGGAGCGCCGCGAGCACCGCGATATGCGTGCGCTTATTGCCCATAGTGTTCCTTTAATGCTGCCATCCTAAGACAGAAATAGAACGGGCCGCGATCGCGGCCCGCTTTGCTGACAAAACAATTACGGACGTTGTCCGGAACTTCAGGCGTTCGCGGCGCGCTTGCCGCCGTGCCGCGCGGAGAACGATTCGATCTCGCCGGGCTTGCGCAGCATCTTGTCCACGTCCGCGGCGTGCAGCTCCTCGACATGGATCATCTGGCGGGCGAATTCCTCGAGCGCGATGGCGCGGCCTTCCACCAGGTGCAGCAGGTGCTTGTAGAGCTCCAGCGCCGCGCGCTCGGCGTCGAGCGACTCGCGCAGCATCGCTGCGATGTCGTGCTGGTGGCTGTCGAGCAGCGGGCCGATGGCGAGCGAGGGATCGGCACCGAGCGTGGTGATCCATTCGCCGAGCTGCTGAGCGTGCGCCATCGATTCGTCGGCTTGCGCGCGCAGCCAGGACACGATTGGAATGCGGCCGAAGCCGAAGACGAGGAACGAATAGTGCGTATAGCGCACCACGCCGGCAAGCTCGGCCTCGAGCAAGCGGTTGAGCACGTCGATGACCGGTCTTTCGTCGAG
>VBCP01000380.1:4909-14194 GCA_005888925.1 Betaproteobacteria bacterium
CCGGTGACCGCCTTCTGCGCGGCCTTCTTTTCCTTCTGCGCGACGTTGCCGAGCGAGACGATGCCCACCAGGCGCTTCTCGCGGTTCACCACCGGCAGGCGGCGCACCTGCTCGTCGGCCATGTTCTTCGCCACGTGGTCGAGCTCCTCGTCCTCGTAGCAGTAGAGCACCTGCTCCGTGGTCATCACTTCGCGCACCGGCGTATCGGGGCCTTTGCCGGTCGCCACCGCGCGGATGGCGATGTCCCGGTCGGTGATCATGCCGACCAGGCGATCGTTGTCGCCCACCGGTATGGACCCGGCATTGATCTCGTCCATGATTTTCGCCACGTCGCGGATGCTCTGTCCCGGACTGGCGATGCGCACTTCGCGCGTCATTGCTTCGCTGACTCGCATTGTGTCTCCTTCCTTGGGGTTATTCCCTCTTAGTCCCAAGCAAGAGATAGACCGCAAATGTCAGAACGGTGACGGTCACTGCAATGCTCGAACCCACGGCGAACGCCGCCGCCGGGATGATGAAGAATTTCGCCTGCGCGGCGAGCGCCTCGGTCGGCGCGATGGCGAGGAACAGGCTCGCGGCGATCATTACCCAGCGGCGGATGTAGTGCACGAGGACCCAGCGCATCGAGCGGTTGTATGAAAGCGCGCGCTCGCGCGCCGGCGGCGGGCCGCTGGACGCATCCTTGAATAACGCGAACGGATGGAGGTAAAGCGCGAGTTGCTGCGGCAGCGGCAGCCGCTCGCGCCGCTCGCGGATCAGCAGGGATTCGACGTCGCCATCTTGCCGCATGCGCTAGCTTCGCCTGAATGTGTTGCGCGAATCCACTTTCGTCGTAGCGCGCGCGGCGGAAGCCATGCACCATCATCGAGCATGGTGCGCGCCAGCAGACCCCTAATGAGCCGAATTAACGGCTGGAACCGCTCGCGCCCGCGCCAGTTTTGACGCTGCCGCCTCTCTTCAGGCAAAGCTCTTTTTCCGGCCCGAACAGCTCGTCGCACGACTTCTTGGGCGGCTGCTCGGCGCGGCCGAGCTGCTCGCGCATGCTCTTTTCTTCGGCGATGCAGCGCTCGCGCTCGACGCCCGCAAGCGCCTCGCACTGGCTGCGCACGATCGGCGGGTCCGCTTCGGGGCGGCGCTCGCTATCGCGCGGCGCCTGGGCGAGCGCCGTGGAAGCGGCGGCGAAAATCAGAATGCCAAAAAAGCGCATCATCTAGATGCGACACCGTGCATGCGCAGTGGTTCGGCCCGAGCAGGCGAGCCGATTGCAGTCGGCGCGGCGTTGAACCGTATCTTCGGCGACGAGTCAATCGCTCATGGATACCCATGCGCTGCATCACTATCCGGCGAGCGGCGAGCTCGCACGCTGGATCGTAGTTGGCTTTCTCGCTGGCGCAGCTTCGGTGCTGCTCTTCCACCAGGGCATGCTCGCCGTACTGCATGCAATCAATTTCGCCGAACGTGCGCCCTATTCGTTCGCGCCGACCGCGCCCTTTGGCGTGCCGCAGCTATGGTCGCTCGCATTCTGGGGCGCCGTATGGGGCGCGGTGCTCGCGGCAACGCTCGGACGGCTCGACGGCGCGCGGCTGCTCGCCGGCGCGGTCGTGTTCGGCGCCATCCTGCCGACGCTTGTCGCGTGGTTCTTCGTCGCGCCGCTCAAGGGCCAGCCGATCGCCGCAGCGGGCGTGCCGGCAGCCATGGCGGTCGGCCTCATGGTCAACGCGGCTTGGGGGCTCGGTACCGGGATCGGTCTCGCGCTCTTCGGCAGACGCCATGTCCATTGAAGGCGTGATGAAGCTGATTGCAAGCACCGCGCTCATGCTGCCTTGCGCTGCCTTCGGGGCGAACCCGGTCCCCGGCCTGCACCCGGAAGAAGCGTATCCGGACAACATCCCGCCCATGGCTTCGCCGGGGCCGTACACGGCGTTCATCAAACAGGTTCAGGAGAAGCTGCATGGGTACGGCTTTGACGCCGGGCCGATCAGCGGTGACTTCGGCCCCAAGACACAGGCCGCACTGGCGCAATTCCAGCTGTCCAGACTGGTGCCGGCGAGCGGCATGCTCGATGAGCGGACGCTGAGCGAGCTCGGCGTCGAGCGCGCTGCAGAACAGTCAGACAGCGCGGCCGCATCGTCGGCCGGCATCCCCGATTGGCAAACTCTCGTGGATGACGCAGCTACGATCGAGACCGGCCAGCGGGCATTGCGAGCCGCCGGCTATGACGCCGGACCGGCGGACGGGACTCTCAATGCCAGGACGGTGGCGGCGGTGAAGCAGGCGCAGAAAGACCGCGAGCTCGAGCCCACCGGAGAGCTTGACCGCCGCACGCTCGCCGCGCTTGGCATCGATGTCGAGCGGAGCGCCGCGGCGGGCGGTTCGGCGCCCGGCGCGACGAGGCCCGGGCCGAGCGATTGACCGCCAACATCTGCTGCTCACCGCGGTCCCCGGCGCCGGCAAGACCACGGTCATCCGCCGAGTGGCCGAGAGCCTGGCCGGCCAACGCTTGGCGGGTTCTACACCGAGGAGATGCGCACGCGCGGCGAGCGCCGCGGCTTCCGGCTGATCGCCTTCGACGGTGAGCAGGCCGTCATCGCTCATGTCGACTTTCCGAGAGCGCACCGCGTGGGCAAATACGGCGTCGACGTGGACGCGATCGACCGGGCGGCAGAATCGGCGCTGACCCCGCACCGCGGCATCGGCCTCTATCTCGTCGACGAGATCGGCAAGATGGAATGCCTGTCGCAGCGCTTCGTCTCGCGCATGCGCGACCTGCTCTCAGGCCGCGTAATGCTCGTCGCCACCGTGGCGAAGCGCGGCGCGGGCTTCATCGCCGAGGTCAAGCGGCGCGAGGATTGCGAGCTATGGACGCTCGACCGCGCCAATCGCGACGCCGTTGCGGCGGAGATTCTGGCCTGGCTCGCTAACCGCTGATGCGGTTTCCACTCGCGGCCGCGGTCTGCAAGCGACGCGCCCGAACCGCGACTCGCGGCGCGCTGTCCAACCGTAAAGGGGAAGCAGGAGGCGTTTATGGATGCGATGGGTCTGCTGGTTGTACTGGCGGCGCTGGGCGTCGCGGTCGCACTCTTCAACGGGATCCTGTCCATGGCGTATGGCGGCGAAGCCGATCAGCGCGAGAGCCATCGGCACATGTTCAAACGCGTTGCCTGGCAGGGGCTCGCGATATTGCTCGTGCTCATTGCGCTGGTTGCGAGCCGGCTGGTAGAACGCGGCATCAGCCCGGTATAAGCAAATCGCCCGGACGTAGGCGCCGATCGGGTCGGGCACCCCGAAAGCAGGGGTTCGTTCATGGGCTTGCCCCGCTTCAGCGTGGAACGGACTTTGCAACGCACAGATATGCTGCCCACTCACGACGTCGATTGCCCGGCATGCGGCAAGTTTCTCTATACCGCGTTCTCGCTTGAGGACGTGCTCGCCGCCGAAGCGCCGACGAGCCCGAAGGTCGAGAGCGACGCCGGCGGCGATTACCTGCGCTGCAAACACTGCGGCGCGCGTGTGCCCATGAAGCGCATCACCACCAGCGGAGGTGTAGGGTTTCGCGTCGCCGATCCGGCACCGCGCTAGTTCGGCGTTTTCTTGCGCCGGCCGAACACGATCCAGGCAAGCGGGACCGTGCTCAGCACGCCGATTGCCGCCAGCGTCCAGCCCACGGCTTTGCGCTTGTCGCTTGTCGCCCAGCAGCAGTGCAAGCCCTGCTCTCCTTGGTCAATGCTCGGCGTTCCTCGCTCTCCCGGCGGGTACCGCGCTCGACCACAGCGGCGAGCGCCGACATCTCTTCGCCGAAAAGCTGGAGCAGGTCGTCAGCGGCCACCAGGCCCACGAGCGCCCGACGCATCCACGACCGGCAGCAGCCGGCCGCCGGTCCTGTCGGCGACGACCAGGCTGCCGATGTGATGCTGGCGCATCAGCCTCGCCGCATCGGCCACGCTTTCGTTGCGGCCGATGAAGACGACTTCGCGGCTGCAGATTTCTCCGATTGCCATGTGGTTCAGGCCACCGAGATGCGGCGCGTTGCCGCGCCCGCCCTCTTCGGCAACGTCAGGTTGAGCACGCCGTCCTTGTATTCGGCCTTCGCGCCCTGGGCGTCGACGTCGCTCGGCAGCTCGAAGCCGCGGCTCACCACGCCGTAGCTGCACTCGCTGTAGATCACCTGCCCGCCCTGCTTCTCTTCCCGGTCGGCCTTGCGCTCGGCGCGCACCGACACATGGCTGCCTTCCACGTCGACATGGATGTCCTCCTTCTTCACGCCGGGTATTTCGGCGCGCACCTTGTAGGTCTTGTCGTCCTCCTTGACGTCGAGCTTGATCTGCAGCTCGGAGCCTGCCGCGGTGCCGAGCGGCCTGACGAAGAATCCGCGGGTGAGTTCGTTGAAGAGATCTTCGTAAGGGGTATAGCGCGTGATATTTGCCATGGTCCGCCTCCTTTCATTCAGTTGATCTGACGCCGGGCTTCGCTACGACCTGGACGCTGCTCGCCTGCGGGCCCTCTTCGCCCTGCTCGGCGGCAAAGCGCACTTCGGTACCGACCGTGAGGCGCTCGAAGTCGTTGTGCAGCACGCTGTTGCGATGGAAGTAGAACTGGCGGTCGTCGTCCAGCCCGCGGATGAAGCCGTAGCCCTCCTCCGCGAAGAGCTTCTCCACCATCCCGTGCGGCTGGCCGTTGTGGGCCTTCTCCTCGCGCCGGCGCCGCGCGACCGTGCGCTTGAGCTGCGTCTCGATGGCGCCGAAGGCCTCGTTGATGATCGCCGGCAGCTGCGTCTGCATTTCGTGGATCTTCTTCTGTTTCTTCACCGCGAGGTCGTGCTGGCGCGGCACGCGCACCTCGACCATCACGCTGTAGCGGTTGCCCTTGCGCTGCGAGCTCTGCTCGCGCGTGAGCGTCACATGGCAGCGCGTGATGTCCTGCGCGAATCTCTCGAGATGCTGCAGCCGCTCGGCGACGTAGTTCTCGACCCAGGCGCTGCGATCGATGCCGTTGAAGATCACTTCGGGGACGACTTGCATGAATCCTCCTGTTGTTAACGCTCCGAGGGCGCGATGCCGTCGAGCTCTTCGGGCAGCGCCGCGGCACGGAAGCGAAGGCGCGTGACGCCGCGCGCGGTGTCCAGATCGAGGCCGAGCTCCTCGCCCCGCGCGGTGACATCGACGCGCAGCGCTCGCGGCGCATCGACGCGCAGCACTTCGCCGTTGCCCAGATGGATCGCGATCGCGCCGTCCTCCGCCCCCAGCGACTCGAGCGGCTGGTCGACCGCGCGGGTGCGCTCGGGCGCCTCGCGCGGCCACTCCTCGACGGTGGCGAGCCAGCTGCGGTGGCGCCGGCCGAACGATGCGAGAAACTCGGGCCAGTCCTTGCGGGGAATTTCGCGCTGGTTCATGCCAGAAGCTCGCGCACTTCCGAATCCGACGTCTGCGAAAAATCGGCGTACCACTGACCGACCGCCGCGAAGTCCTCGGGCGAGCGCGCGCACACCACCTCGTCCGCCAGGCGCCGCATCGAAGCGCAGGTCTCCGCCGCTCCGGTTGGCACGGCGACCACCACCCGCGCGGGACCGAGTTCGCGCACCGCCTGCACCGCGGCCTTCATGGTCGAGCCGGTGGCGAGGCCGTCGTCCACGAGGATCACCGTCTTGCCGGCGAGCTCGAGCGGCGCGCGCGCACCGCGATACGCGTGCTCGCGCCGCTCGAGCTCGGCGAGCTCCTCGCGAGCGGTTTCCTCGATCGCGTGTGGCGGGATGCGGTACCAGTCGACGATGCTGTGGTTGAGCACCTGCACGCCGCCCGGGCCGATCGCGCCCATCGCAAGCTCGCGGTGCCCGGGCACGCCCAGCTTTCGCACCACGAAGACGTCGAGCGGCGCGCGCAGCGCCTTCGATACCTCGTAGCCGACCGGCACGCCGCCGCGCGGCAGGGCAAGAACCACCACGTCGCCGCGGTCTTTATAGCGTGCGAGCTCGGCGGCGAGGACCGCGCCCGCTTCGCGGCGGTTCGCGAACACTTGACCGTCCATACCTCCAATCCGAGCAAAAATCGTTCGGGGCCGAGCCCGCACGTTATTTGCTGCGGCACTGACAGATAGACCACGGAGGACCTATGTCGCCCCTGTTGGTGGGAGTCGCCCTCGGCGCTACGAGCGCCTTCATGTTGGACCCGCAGCTAGGCCGTCGCCGCCGCGCGCTGGTGCGCGACAAGGTGGTGCACGGCGTGCATGAAAGCCGCGAATTTGCGGACGCCGCTTCCAAGGACCTGCGCTATCGCGCAAAGGGCATCGCCGCCCGGGCACGCAGCCTGCGCGGCGGCGCAACGCCGGACGAGATTCTGGTCGAGCGCGCGCGCGCGAAGCTCGGCCGCTGGGTGTCGCATCCGGGGGCGATCGAAGTGACCGCGCAGGATGGGCGCATCGTGCTGACGGGCGACATCCTTGCGCGCGAGCAGCAGGAACTCTGCGATGCAGTGCGCTCGGTGCGCGGCGTGACACAGGTCGACAACCAGCTCACCGCCCATCCGAGCGCCGAAGGTGTTTCAGCGCTGCAAGGGGGCAGCGAGCCCGATCGCGAACGCTGGGAGCTCGCGCAAGACAAATGGTCGCCAGCCACACGTGCCCTCACCGGCGCGGCTGGCGCGCTCCTTCTGCTCTACGCAGTCTCGCGTGGTGGCTTGGCCGGCATCGGCGCGCTCGCCCTCGGCGCGGCGCTCCTTGGCCGGGCGAGCGTGTCGTAAAAAAAGCGGAGAGCACGGCTCTCCGCCCTTTCAGTCTGCGCGCTGCTCAGTATTTCTTCTCGCCCGTCGGCGCGGCAGGCGTGCTCGGCTGCGGCTCGGCCGTGCGCTCGGACGACGACTGCGATGGGCCGACCGCCGGTGGGGCGGACGAGGCTCCGGCCGCGCCGGAATCCGACTTCGCGCCGGAGTCCGACTTCGTACCGCCGGCACTGGCCTTCGCGCTGTGCGCCGCCGCATGCTCCTCGCGTGAGAGCTTGCCGTCGGCGTTCTTGTCGAGCTTGTCGAAGTCCTTCTCGTGCGGCGAGCCTTTCGCCTCCTCGCGCGAGATGAAGCCGTCCTTGTTCTTGTCCAGGTCCTTGAACATCTGTTCCGCGCCGGAGCTCGCCCCCGCGCTCGCCTGCCCGCCGCCCGAGCTCGACGCAGCAGCATTCGAGTCGCCGGAGCTTGAAGCCTTGTTGCCGTCGGCGTAAGCCGCAAGCGGCAGGGCGAATACTGCGGCGACTGCCGCTGCGATCAGCATTTTCCGATTCATCGTGATCTCCTTTGAGCCATCAAGGGTTTACATCGTGCAACTGAACGGCCCGCATGCAAGCGACGTGCCGATTGGAGTGCGCTGACCGGCCGATTTCCGGCGCCCCGCTCCCGCGGTAAAACATCGGCATGCGGGGATAGCTCAGTGAAGAGCGCGATCTATCCCAGGTCGAGACATGAGTTCGTAGCTCATTCCCCGCTCCACCCCTTCTTTTTCTACAGCGTCGGGTTGTCGCTCGGCAGGCCGAGCGCGGCGCGGCCGTAGGTGGTGGCGGCGATATCGGTGTTGAAGGAGAAGTGCTGCTTCACGGCGTGGGCGTCGCGGAAAGCGCGCGGCGTGGCGCCCGATTCGTACAGGCCGCTCGCGCCGGCGAGGCCGAACATCACGTTGACCGCGCGCACCGCCCATTCCACGGCGTACGCGCCCTCGAGGCGGTAGCGCGCCTTGGTCCGGACGTCGGGCACCTCGCCGGCCTCGATCATCGCCTGCGCCTCGCGGCAGTTCGTGAGCTGGACCAGCCGCGACGCGTTCGCATAGGCGGTGGCCTCGCCCAGCCGGATCTGCGTACTCTGGATCTCGGCGACGCGCGCGCCGGTCATCTTTCCCGTCTTCGGCCCGAACTCTTCGATCAGGCCTTCGGCAATCCCTAGCGGCACGCCCGACAGCATGTAAGGAAAGAGCGCGAACACCGGCATCTGGAACAGCGGCCCGGGATTTACCGCGCTGCCCGGAGTGTGCGGTGCTCGGGCACGAACTGCTCCTTCGCTTCCACATCCTTGCTGCCGGTGCCCCGCAGCCCGCCCGCGTACCAGTTGTCGATCACCTTGTATTGCGAGCGCTCGAGCAGGAACACGCGCTGCTCCGGCGGCGCGTTGTCATCCAGCCAAGCGAGCCCGGCGAGCATGTTCCACTCGGAAGGATCGACGCCGCTCGAGAACGGCCAGCGTCCCGAGATGACATAGCCGCCCTCGACCTTCTTCGCCTTGCCCGCGGGGAAGACGAAGGACGAGGCGATCAGCGCATCGCGCGACTTGTTCCAGATCTCGTCCTGCGCCTCGCGCGGGAACATGCCGAGCATCATGTGGTGCGCGGCGAAGTTGACCCAGTTCCACGCCGACGACGCGCACGCCCGGGCGAGGAGCGCGCCAAAGGTGACGACCGCAGCAAATTCGAGCTCGGCGCCGCCGACGCGCTTCGGCTGGTGGATGCGGAAGAGCTCCGCGTCGTGAAAATCGCGGATGGTCTCGTCCGGCATGCGCCGCAGCTCCTCCGAGCGCGCCGCGCGCTCGCGCAGCTTCGGCAGCAGCGCCTCGGCGCGCCCCCATAGCTCAGCGTGCCTGCTGTTTATACCAGTCAAGGATTTGCTCTCCGGTCCAGAGAAGAACTCCGGGACGCTGGCGGATGTATTCGTAGAGCTTGTCGAGGTAGCCGATGCGGTGGGGCACGCCGGTGATGTAGGGATGCACGCTGATCGCCATCACGCGCGCGCTCTTCTCGCCCTCCTCGTACAGCCGGTCGAACTGGTCGACGCCGCGGCGCAGCCACTCTTCCGACGGATGGTTCTGCAGCACCATCATCGCGATGTCGTTCATCTCCACCGTATAGGGCACCGACACGATCGGCCCATGCGCCGTGTTTATCCTGACCGGCTGATCGTCCAGCACCCAGTCGGCAACGTACTCGATGCCCGCTTCGGCGAGCCAGTCGATCGTGTCGTAGGTCTCCGTCAGCCCGGGACTTTCCCAGCCGCGCGGCGGCTTGCCCGTGAAGTCCTTGATCGCCGCCACCGTGTCGCGAATGGCTGCACGCTGATCCTCGACATGATGCATCGGCCGCTGGATCCAGCCATGCCCCATGAATTCCCAGCCCGCATCGAGCCCCGCCTTTGCGACCCGCGGGTAGCTCTTGATCACTGAACCGTTGATGGCCAGCGTGGCTTTTATTTTGTGTTTGGCGAGGACCTCGATGAAGCGCCAGAAGCCGACGCGCATGCCGTACTCGTGCCACGCCCAGTTCGGCAGA
>VBCP01000054.1 GCA_005888925.1 Betaproteobacteria bacterium
CGACGGCGAGGACAAGGCGCTGCCGAACGCGGGCTCGTTCCTGTATGCGCTCGAGCTGCCGCCCGACGGCGGCGATACGCTGTTTGCTGATATGTACGGCGCTTTTGAGTCGCTACCGGCGGATATGCGCCGCCAGATTATGGGAAAGCGCGCCTGCTTCAGCCGCGTGCGCCTGCACCACGTGCACTACCCGCAGCTGCCCGCGCTGACTGAAGAGGACAAGCGCAAGCGCCCGGACGTGTGGCATCCGATGACGCGGCGCCATCCAAAGTCAGGCTGGACCGCGCTCTATGTGGGACGCTGGGCCTGCGAAGTGGAAGGCGTGCCGCAGGCCGAAGGCGCCGAGCTGATTCGCAGCCTGCAGGAATTCTCCGTGCGGCCGCAGTTCGTGTATCGCCACCGCTGGCGTCCCGGCGACGCCGTGCTGTGGGACAACCGCTGCGCGCAGCATTGCGCCACGCCGTTCGACGACGAGAAATACCGGCGCCACATGCACCGCACGACCATCGAGGGTGAAACGCCCCTGATGGCTACCGTGCCGGCATTTCGTAGCAGCTCTCTCGCGACGCAGTAAACCAGGCCGCATCGCCCGCCGCGAAGCGCGGCGCATTGCCGTCGTTCGGCGCCTCGACCAGCGCGCGCTCGCCGCCGTCCAGCGTCAGGTGATATTCGAGCGTCGCACCGAGATACAGCACCTGCCCCACCTTGCCGCGCCGCGCGAAATCGCCCGTCTTTTCCGCTGACAGCCGCGCGCGCTCGGGCCGGATGGCGATCAGGCGGTTTGCCTCGCTGAAAAAGTTCATGCGGCCGATGAACTCGGCGACGAAGCGCGTCGCCGGCCGCTCGTAGATCTCGGCGGGCTGGTCGTGCGTCACGAACACGGTGGTGATGCCCAGGCGCCGCTGCAGGCCGGCGATCTCGACGCGCATCTCTTCGCGCAGCTTCAGGTCCAGGTTCGATAGCGGCTCATCCAAGAGCAGCACCGCCGGCCGGATCACCAGCGCGCGTGCCAGGGCGACGCGCTGGCGCTGGCCGCCCGAGAGCTCGAGCGGCCGGCGCTCGGCGAGCCCGGAGAGCTGCACGAGATCGAGCGCCTCGCGCACACGCTGGTCGATTTCTCCTGTTTGGATGTTCCGCATGCGCAAGCCGAACGCGACGTTCTCTCCCGCGCTCATGTGCGGGAAGAGCGCGTAGTCCTGGAACACGACGCCGATATCGCGCTTGAACGGCGGCAGTCCGGCCACCGGCTGGCCCTTGAGATAGATCTCGCCCGCCGAGGGCGGGAAGAAGCCGGCGATGAGGCCGAGCGTCGTGGTCTTGCCGCAGCCCGACGGACCGAGCAGCGTCATGAACTCGCCTTCGCGCACCTCGAGGTCGATGCCGGCGACGGCGACGGTGGCGCCGTAGCATTTCTCCAGACCGGCGAGGCGCAGCTCAGACACGCTCGCGGCTGCCGTAGATGAAATCGCCAAGGCCGCTGACGCGCTCGACGATCGCCACCAGGATGAGCGGCAGGAGCAGCGTGATGACCGATACCGCAGCCAGCGTCGGCGCGAAGCCGTATTCGAGGAAGCCGAGGATCTTCACCGTGATCGGCTGCTCGCCCGGCCTGACGAGGAAGAGCGAGAGATTGACATCGGTGAACGAGTGCACGAAGGCGAACACCGCGCCAGCGACAATGCCGGTTTTGACGAGCGGCAGCACCACGTGCCAGAGCGTGCGCACGCGCGACGCGCCGAGGCTCGCCGCCGCCAGCTCGACGTTCGGCGGCAGCGTGTGCAGGCTGATCGCGATCGTGCGCACCGCGAACGGCAGGCAGATCACCACGTGCCCGACGAGCAGCGCGGTAAAGCCGATGTAGTCGCGCAGCCCGGCGTACTGGAAGAGCTGCAGCAGCCCCACGCCGGTGACGAGCGCCGGCAGCATCAGCGGCCCGAGCGTCAGCGCGGCGATCGCGGCGCGGCCGCGGAACTGGTAGCGCGTCAGCGCGAACGCCAGCGGCAGCGCGAGCAGCGTGCTGAAGAGCGCGGCCAGGCAGCCGAGCTTGAAGCTGAACAGCAGCGGATCGACCCATTCGGCCGAGAACGCCCGCTGCCACCATTGCAAGGAGAAGCCGCGCGGCGGGAACTGGGAGCGGTTGGAGGCGTTGAAAGACACCGCCGCCGTGATGAGGATCGGGCCGAGCATGAAGACGTAGACAAAAATCGCCACCGCCCTGAGCGCGCCCCAGGGGCTCATGATGAGAACGTCCCATCGACCCTCATAGCGCGGCCTGCCGCGCGCCCATGCGAGCGGCGGCATAGGTCAAGAGCACGGCGCAGAAAACCAGAACCACCGCGAGCGCGGCGCCGATCGACCAGTCGAGGAGCTGGGTCATGAAGCCGTAGATCGCGGTCGCCATCACCTGCGTCGCCGGGCCGCCGAGGATCGCGGGCGTGGCATAGGCGCTGATGGCGATGGAGAAGGCGAGGATGAAGCCGCCGGCGAGGCCGGGGAAGCTGAGCGGCAGCACGACATTGAAGAAGGTGCGCGTGCGGCTCGCGCCGAGGCTCATCGCCGCGAGCTCGAGGTTCGGGTTGATGCCCTGGAGCGAGCCCATGATGGTGAGCACCGTGTACGGCAGCAGCGCATGCGCGAGGCCGACGATGATCGCGGCGGTGCTCGGCATGAAGGCGATGCGATCGTCGATCACCCCGAGCGAGAGCAGCAGATCATTCGCGACGCCGAAGCGATTGAGGATGATGTACCAGCCATAAGTGCGCACCACCACGCTCGCGAGGAGCGGCGCGAGCGAGATCGCGATCAGCAGGCCTTTCCAGCGGCTCCTAGTGCGCACGAGGAAGTACGCGAGCGGATAACCGAGCAGCACGTCGATGAGCCCCACGGAGATGCCGATGATGAAGGTGCGGATGAACGCCCAGATGTACAGCGGGTGAGTAAACAGGAACGAATAGTTCTCCAGCGTGAGCTCATTGGTGAGCTGCTGCGCCTCGGATTTGAGGAAGCTCGCCGAGAGCAAGAGCGCGTTCGGCA
>VBCP01000378.1 GCA_005888925.1 Betaproteobacteria bacterium
GTACGGATTCGCCGGGCAGATCACCACCGCTTCCAGATCATCGGCGTGCAGGGCATCGATCAGTTCGTCGGGAATGCGCGCCGCGTCCGCGCCGGCGTACTGGAAGCCGTGCACGGCAGGCTCGCAGCCGAGCTGCGTGAAGTAGTCCTGGAAGGTGACCGCGCCGTCATCGGTCAGCACGTAGGTGCGCACGCGGTCGTCGCTCATCGGCAGCACGCGCGCCGCGATGCCCAAATGACGGCAGAAATCGAGCGTGATCTGCGTGAGGCGCCGCTCGCTCGCCAGGCCTTCGGCGCGCAGGAGCGGCGCGGCGAGCGAGCGATCGCCGTGGATCGGGCGATCGGGGCCGCCGAGCGTCTTGAGCATGGCGTGCACCGCGTGGGACTCGCCTTCGGGCTCCCAGCCGGCGCTCGCTGATGCGAGGCCCGCGAGCGTGTACAGCATAGTGTCGATGTCGGGCGAGAACGCGAGGCCGAGATGCTCGTAGTCGTCGCCGGTGTTGACCACGACCGTGAGCGCATCGCCGCGCAGGCGGTAAAGACCGTCGGCGAGCTTCGCGCCGCCGACCTGCCCTGCGAGTGCGA
The DNA here is from genome assembly GCA_005888925.1 of Betaproteobacteria bacterium. Lineage (GTDB taxonomy): Bacteria > Pseudomonadota > Gammaproteobacteria > Burkholderiales > SG8-39 > SCGC-AG-212-J23. The sequence goes on from VBCP01000378.1 coordinate 585, forward strand.
TCACGCTACCCATCGGCCCGATTCTACTCGAGCGGTAATCGAGCGGCCAGCGCGAGACAGTGGCCGCGCCGCGCGCGTCGCACGGCGGCGTCGATGCCGCGCGGATCGAAACGGTAGCGGTAGTGCAGCGCCTTGGCTTGTTCTAGCGCCTCGCGCAGCGGCGGATCAAGCGCGGGCGCGATGCGCGCGACCCAGGCGCGAGGGATTCGTGCGGTGCGCGGCACGCAGCTATAAGCGCGCCGAGCTCGAGCGGACGAAAAGATGCCGATACACCGCGCGGATTCTAGCCGCGCAGCACCAGCACGGTTCCGGCGATCACCACGAGCGCGCCGGCGATCATCGCCGCGCTGAGCGCTTCGCCGAGGAAGAACGTGCCCCAGAGGACACCGAAGATCGGAATCAGGAAGGTGACGGTCAGCGCACCGCTGGCGCCGATGTCGGCGATCAGGCGGAAATACAGGACGTACGCGAGCGCTCCGCACACCAGCCCGAGCGCGAGCATCGCCAGCACGACCTGCGCACTCGGCCACGCGGGCGGCGCGAGCACGAGCAAAGGCATGAGCAGCACACCGCCCATGAGCTGCGTGCCGACCGCCATGCCGCGCGCCGTGGTCTCGCGTCCCCAGCGCCGTAGCACGACGCCGGTGACGCCATAGCAGAACGCGGCCGCGAGCCCGGCCAGGATCGCGAGCCAGCGCGTGCTCGCTTCGGCGCCCGAGACCAGCGCGACGCCGATGACGCCGAGAATCAGCCCGGCAATGCGCCCCGGTGAAAGCCGCTCGCGGAGCACCAGCGCCGAGAGCAGCGCGCCCCACATCGGCGAGGTGGCGTTCAGCACCGCCATCAGCCCGACCGAGAGATCGAGCGCGGCATAGCCGTACAGCAGGAAGGGCGCCGCCGAATTGAGCGCGCCGATGAAGAGGTAATAGCGCCACCAGCGGCGCCACTGCGCGTCGAAGCCGGTGAAGACGTAATACGCCGCCAAGGTCCCGCCGGCGATCAGCATGCGTACGTCGGCGGTCGCCACCGGGCCGATCGCCGGCGCGGCGATGCGCATGAAGAGAAACGAGGCGCCCCAGATCGCGGCCAGCGTAACGAGCCGTGCCGCGTCCGCGGCGTTCATTTACGGCGGCGCTTCTCGATCTCCAGCAGGCGTTTCTTGACCGGCAGGCCCCAGGCGTAGCCGCCGAGCCCGCCGTCGGCGCGCACCGCGCGGTGGCAGGGCACGACGAGGGCAACCGGGTTGGCGCCGCAGGCGCTGCCGACTGCGCGCACGGCGGCGGGCGCGCCGATCGCGCGGGCGATCTCGCTGTAAGTGCGCGTCTCGCCACGCGGAATGCGGCGCAAGGCTTCCCAAACGCGGCGCTGGAACACGGTGCCGCGGATGTCCACCGGCACGCGCGCCAGGGTGCCTTCGCCGGCGACGAAAGCGCGGACGTTTTTCTCGACCTCGGGCATGGGCTCCTCGACCAGCTCCGCGGCGCTGAACTCTTCAGTCAGCAGCCGCTTCAGCCTTGCCGCGTCAGCGCCCAGCTTGACGGCGCAAACGCCGTTCTCGGTTGCCGCTATGAGTACTAGGCCGAGGTCGGTGGCAAACGACGAGAAGCGGATACGCTGTCCCTTGCCGCGCGCGCGGTAGTGGCGCGCCTTCATGCCCAGGTGCGGCTTCTCGTAGAAACGCGAGATGGAGCCGTAGCCCGCGTCGAATACCGCGTCCGCGACGCGACTGCCGTTCTGCAGCGAGGATTTCACGGCCTCGACGCGATAGGCGTCCTGGTAGCCGCGCGGCGAGACGCCAAACGCTTCCTTGAAGCGCCGTTGCAGGTGAAATGGGCTCGCATCCATGGCCTGCGCGAGCTCGCCTAGCGTCACGCGCTCGCCGCGCCGCGCGTCGAGATAAGCCTTTGCTTTTTGCAAGAGTGCCGTCATAGGTCGCACTTTAGAGCCTCGCGCGATGCGGTTCTATCCGGATTTTGCGCTCAGCACGTATTTGCGCGAGGTGCGGGGATCGAGCTGCGTGCGCTCGGCCACCGCGGCGTAGCTGCCGAGGCGGTCATAGAGCATCGCGCTGTAGCCCGAAAGCAGCGCGTCAGCGCTGAGTTCGCCCGCGCGCAAGCGCGCGATCAGCCGCTCCTCGGCGTCGTGGCTCGCCGGCGAAGCGAGCTCAGGCCGGTAGGCCCCGGTCAGCAGGACCCGGCGCACCGCCTGCTCGAGCTCGCGCACGTTCCCCGGCCAGGCGTAGTCGCGCGGCAGATCTCTGTGGAGTGCCTCCAGCACTAAGGCGGCGACCTTCTTGTCCTCTCTGCCGGCGATGCGCGACACGAGCAAGCCCACCAGCGGCTCAAGTTCCGCCGCGGATTCCGCGATGCGCTGACGCAGCGTGGGGACCTCGATCACATCCGAGCACAGGCGATAGAAGAAGTCCTCGCGAAAGCGCGCTTCGCGGCGCAGCTCGGCGAGCGGGCGATTGGTCGCGGCGATGACGCGGCCGGAAAAGCGCTGCTTCTCGCGGCCGCCAAGGGGTGTGAACGTCCGCTCCTGCAACACCTGCAGCAGCTTGATCTGCACCGGTATCGATACTTCGCCGATCTCATCGAGGAACAGCGCGCCATGCGCATTGCAGCGGCCGAACACGCCCTCGTGATGATCGATCGCGCCGGTGAACGCGCCTTTGCGATGGCCGAAGAGCTCCGACTCGATGAGCGTCTCAGGGAACTGCGACAGGTTGGTGGCGATGAAGCTCTCGGCGAAGTTGGCGGCGAAGCGACGCTCGCCGACGAGGTAGGGAATGAAGCTCGAGCGGCCGATCGCCGCCGCAGCCTGACCCTTGCCGGTGCCGGTCTCGCCGAGGAGCAGCGTCGAGAAGTCCTCCATCCGCTCCCACAGCGCCGCCTCGTATCCGCGCATATCGTGCGTGAACACATTGTTCCACAGCGCTTCGCGCAGCCGGCGCATCGACTCGCATTCGCCGGCTAGCGACCGATGGATGAAGTAGAAGGCACGCCGCAGCTGGAAAAACAGCGAAAAAATGTGCAGGGCGCGCTCTTCGGGGATGGCGCGGTTCACCAGCGCCGCGATCGCCTCCTCCGCGAATGGCAGCGGCAGCGAGGCGCCGCCTTTCGCCTGGCGCTCGATCAGCGCGTCGAGCGCAGGCACGTAGCTGTGATAGGAAACGTAGAAGATCGCGGGCTCGGCCACGCGCCGGTCTTCGGCGTTCAGGCGGCGAAAACCTGCCGCGTCGTCCTCGAGCAGCGGCGCGATGCGGGGCGCCACGATGCGGGCGAGCGCCTCCCGATCGCGCGTCAGGTCGCCGAACAGTGCACCGGGTGCCATTCGAACGATTGCCGCGGCGCGTTGCGCACTGAAGGGGTTGCCAAAAACCACGTCGCCGAGCGCGCTTAAGAACTCGCGATCGGCGGCATTCAACGTACTGGTAGGCATGCATTAAATGTATGCCAGACGATCATTTTATGCGAGCACGACCTGCCTAGACAATGCGAATACGTAGGTAAAACAATGCCTTAGGCGATGGCACAGCTGATGCAATGCATGGGTCGACCTAACACAAAAGGGAGGGGTCGACGCCATGAGCAACTTGCAAAAGCACGGCAGCCGTCTGCATCGGCTGCTCATCGGAGAGCTCGCGAGCGCCGGCTGCTTTCGTCCCGCGCCGGTACGCACCGCGGTGTATGGCGCCTTCATCCTCGGCGTTTACAGCGCGGCCTACGGCTTGCTCCTTACCGCGCCGGGTATCGCGGCGCGCGCGTTGGCCATCGTCGTGCTCGCGTTTGCCAGCGTGCACGCCGGCTTCATCGCGCACGAAGCCGGACACGGCGCCATCACGCGCAACCGGCGCGTTGCTGCGGCGATCGGGCAGGTGTTCAACACGCTGCTCACGGCGCTCGCCTACGCGCATTTCAGCGACATCCATCGCCGGCACCACCCGCATTGCAACGACTGCTCGCGCGACCCCGACATGCAATCGGAGTTCTTCAGCCTGTATCCGCAGTCGGCGCGCGAAAAAAGCGGGCTCGGGCGTCTGATCACCCGCCATCAGGCGATGCTGATCTGGATCCTCGTCTGGCTGCAGGCCTTCACGCTGAAGATCGACAGCGTTCAGCACGTCTGGCGCAATCCGCGCACCACACGCCTCGACCAGGCGGTGCTGCTCGCGCACTGCGCGCTCTGGTTCGTGCCGCCGGTCCTGTTGCTCGGCTTGGGTGACGCGCTGCTCAACTATGCGCTCATGACGCTGCTGATCGGCCCTTACCTGGGGACGATCTTCCTCGTCAACCACATCGGCACGCGCGTCATCGAGCCGGACGAGTCGCTGCCGTTCTTCGTGCAGGAGATCAGCGTGACGCGCAACCTCGGCGCCACGCGGCTGCACGACTTCGTGTTCGGCGGGCTCAACAACCACATCGAGCACCACCTGTTCCCGGCGATGGCCACGGCGCGCCTGCGCGCCGCGCGGGTCATCACGCGCGATTTCTGCCGGCGGCACGGCATCGCCTATCAGGAGATGTCGTGGTTCGAGGCGGCGCGCGAAGTAGCGCGCCACTTCAAGGCGATGTCGGCTTTCGTTCCCGGCTGAGAGAGGACACGACCATGAAACGAATTCTGCTTCCCTTCGTCGTGCTGCTGGTACTAAACGGCTGCGCGGTGCGCGAGCTGGCCGTGAACAGCTTCGGCGATGCCATCGCGCAGGGCGGCTCGGCGTTCTCCGGCGACGACGATCCCGAGTTGGTGCGCGCCGCCGCGCCCTTCAGCCTGAAGCTGATCGAGAGCCTGCTCGCGGAGACTCCGGCGCACAAAGGGCTGCTGCTCGCCGCTGCTCGCGGCTTCACGCAGTACGCCTACGCCTTCCTGCAGCAGGAAGCGGAAGAAGCCGAGGATCAGGAGCTCGCCAAGTCGCTCGCGCTGCAGGATCGCGCGCGGGGCCTTTACAGGCGCGCTCGCGACTACGGCTTGCGCGGCTTGGCGCTTGGCAAGCCGGGCTTCGAGGAACGGCTGCGCAACGATCCAGCGAAGGCGCTGGCGGCAACGCCACGCGATGAGGTCGCGCTCCTTTACTGGACCGCCGCGTCCTGGGGCGCGCTGATCGGGCTCTCGAAGAACGATCCCAACGTGCTGGGCGAGCTGCCGCAGGTCGAAGCGCTGATGGACCGCGCGCTCGCGCTCGACGAGGCCTTCGATCGCGGCGCCATCCACACCTTCATGATCGGCTACGAGTCGGCGCGCCAGGGGGTTGCCGGCGATGCCGCCGAGCGCGCGCGGCACCACTTCGCGCGCGCCATGGAGCTCTCCGGCGGCAGCGAGGCGGCGCCGCTGCTCGCGCTCGCCGAAGCGGTCTGCGTGCCGCAGCAGCGCCGCGCCGAGTTCGAGTCGCTGCTGCAGCAGGCGCTGCGCATCGACACGCGGCGCGCTGCCGACAACCGTCTCGCCACCGTGCTCGCGCAACGGCGCGCGCGCTGGCTGCTGTCCCGCGTCGATCACCTGTTCACCGATTAGGAAAGGCTCGCCATGCTCCTCATCCGCAAAATGTGGCTCACCGCCGCGCTGCTCGTGTGCGTGAGCGTCCAAGCGCAGGAATCGGCAAAGGTCCGGCTCGGCACGCTCGCCCCGCGCGGCACTTCCTGGCACAAAAGCCTGCTCGAAATGGGCGAGAAGTGGCGCGCCGCGCAGGGTCCCGGCTCGGCCTTCATCGTGTACACCGATGGCTCGCAAGGCGGCGAAGCCGACATGGTGCGGCGCATGCGCGTGGGCCAGCTCAATGCGGCGCTCCTCTCGGTTGTCGGTCTGAGCGAGATCGACGACTCGGCTTCCGTGCTGCAAAAAATGCCGATGGTGTTCCGGTCCTGGGACGAGCTCGATTTCCTGCGCGAGAAGCTGCGCCCGAGGCTCGAGCAGCGTTTTTTCGACAAGGGCTTCGTGGTGCTCTTCTGGGGCGACGCCGGATGGGTGCGTTTCTTCTCCAAGGAAGCGGCGCTTCACCCCGCCGACTACCGCAGGATGAAGGTGTTCACCTGGGCGGGCGACAACCCTCAGGTCGACATCATGAAGGCGCTCGGCTACCAGCCGGTGGTGCTCGAGATCTCCGACATCCTGCCTGGACTGCAGACTGGAATGATCAACATGGTGCCGAGCACACCGTTCTACGCGCTCGTCGGCCAGTTCTACGGTCACGCGCCTTATATGCTCGACATGAACTGGGTGCCGATCGTCGGCGCCGTGGTGATCACGCGCAAGGCCTGGGAGGGCATGACTCCGGCGGCGCAGAAGGCGTTGCGCGAAGCGGCCGACGTCGCCGGAACGCAGCTGCGCGCCATCAGCCGCCGCGAGAACGAGGAAGCGGTCGAGGCGATGAAGAAGCGCGGGCTCAAGGTACAGCCCATCACGCCCGAGATCGAGGCGGAGTGGCGCGCGATGGCTGAGCGTGCCTACCCGCTGATCCGCGGCAAGATGGTGCCGGCGGAGCTGTTTGACGAAGTCCAGCAGCTCCTGCAGGAATACCGCGCCGGTCAGGCCCGGGTGCCGCGATGAGCACCGGCGCACCCGCCTCGATCGCCGCTGCGGCGCCGCGGACTCCCCTCGCGGTGGGCGCGGTTCTCGGCGCCGCCGAGAACGTGGTCATGGCGGCCACCCTCGCAGCCATGGCGCTGCTGCCGCTCGCGGAGATCGTACTGCGCGCGACGCTCGGCGTGGGCATCTCCGGCGCGGCGTCCTTCACGCAGCACCTGACTCTGCTCTGCGGCATGGTCGGCGCTGCGATCGCCGCGCGCGAGGGGCGCCTGCTGTCGCTTTCGACGCTCAATGCATTTCTGAAAGGACGCGCTGTCACGGCGGCGCGCCTTTTCACCGGGACCGTGGCGGTCCTCGTGGGCACGCTGCTCTCTGTCGCGAGCCTCGAGTTCGTGCTCGCCGAGCGAGCCGGCGGCAACAGCATCGCTTACGGCATCCCGGTGTGGATCGGCCAGGCGGCGCTGCCCGCCGGCTTCGCGCTGATCACGCTGCGGCTCGCCTACGCTCTCGCCGACTGCCGGTCGGGTCGCATCGCCGCGCTGGCGCTCGCGGCGCTGGTGGCAGCAGCGGCGCTGGGCCGCATGCCTCTCGGCGATACCGCGTTCCTGGCTGCGATGAGCGCGCTGCTGGTCGCGGCGCTGCTGGGCTCGCCGGTGTTCACCACGCTCGGCGGCGCCGCGCTGCTGCTCTTCTGGCACCACGGGCTGCCGATGGCGTCGATCCCGCTCGATCATTACCGGCTGGTCGTCAATCCGTCGCTGCCGATGATCCCGCTGTTCACCCTTGCGGGGTACTTCCTCGCCGAAGGTGGCGCGCCGGGGCGGCTGGTGCGCGTGTTCAATGCGCTCTTCGGCGGCATGCGCGGCGGTGCCGCGATCGCCACGGTGGCGGCCTGCGCGTTCTTCACCTCATTTTCGGGCGCCTCCGGGGTCACCATCATCGCCCTGGGCGGGATGCTGATGCCGCTGCTCTCGAGCGCGGGCTACTCGCAGCGGGGAGCGCTGGGCCTGCTCACCGGCGCGGGATCGCTCGGCGGTCTGCTGCCGCCGGGCCTGCCGCTGGTGCTCTACGGCATCGTCGCCAAGATTTCCATCGAGGAGATGTTCCTCGCCGGCATCCTGCCGGGCCTCTTGATGGTGGCGCTGATTGCCGCCTGGGGCATCAGGCTCGCCCCAGTGTCCTCGGGCGAGCGGCGCCGTTTCGACTGGCTCGAGGCGCGCTCGGCGCTCGCCGCGGCAAAGTGGGAGCTGCTGCTTCCGGTAGTCGCTTTCGCGGCCCTCTTCGGCGGCTTCGCAACGCCGGTCGAGGCTGCCGCCTTGACCGCGGTCTATGCGTTCGTGGTCGAGGTGCTGGTGTACCGCGATCTCAAGCTCACGCGCGACGTGGCGCGCGTCATGGCGGAGTGCGGACTGCTGGTCGGTGGCGTGCTGCTGATCCTCGGCGTGGCGCTCGGCTTCACGAATTATCTGGTCGACGCGCAAATCCCGGAGCGCACCGTCGAATGGGTGACCGGCGCCATCGACTCGCGCTGGATGTTCCTGATCGCGCTCAACGTCTTTCTGCTCGCGGCGGGCTGCGTGCTGGACATCTATTCCGCGACGGTTCTGCTGGTGCCGCTGATCGTGCCGCTGGGTATCGCCTTCGGCATCGATCCGATTCACCTCGGCATCATCTTCCTCACCAATATGGAGCTGGGGTATCTCACACCACCGGTCGGGATGAACCTGTTCTTCGCCGCCTACCGCTTCGGCAAGCCGCTGCCCGAGGTGTTTCGCGCCGCGCTGCCTGCGGTCGGCGTACTCGCTGTCGGAGTGGCGCTGGTCACATTCCTGCCGTGGCTCGCGACCGGCCTGCCGCAGCTCTTGGCTAGGTAGCGATCATGGACCTTACGCCCCGGGAGCTCGAGGTCATCAAGCTGCTGGCGAGCGGCTGCACGTATTCGCAGATTGCCGTTCGCCTCGGCATCTCCGCGCACACCGTCGCCTGCCACATCAAGAACACCTACCGCAAGCTCGACGTCCACACGGCCGCCGCGGCCGTGTTTCGGGTCGTGTCTCTCGGTAGGATGTCGTGACGTATACCTCCCGTGACCGCAGAGTTTGGCTGCTCGGTCTGGCCCTGCTGGCTGCGGGGCTCGCCATCGTGCTCGTGCGGCCGATTTCCGAGCCGACGATTTTTCGCCAGCTCGCGGACGACCGCGCGCTCTTCGGCATCGCCAACTTCTGGAACGTCGTCTCGAACATACCGTTCCTGCTCGTCGGCGCCTGGGGTCTGTACGTCATCGCGCGCGGCAGGCCCGGCGCATTCGTCTATCCCGAAGAAAAGTGGCCTTACGTGGCGTGCTTTTTCGCGGTGGCGCTGATTGCGTTCGGCTCGACCTACTACCATCTCGCGCCGCTCGACGAGCGGCTGATGTGGGACCGGCTGCCGATCAGCCTCGGCTTCATGGCGCTGCTCGCTGCCGTCATCGCCGAGAGGATCAGCGTCAAGGCCGGATTGCGCGCCCTTGTGCCGCTGCTCATCGCGGGCGCGGCGAGCGTGCTCTATTGGCGCTGGAGCGGCCTGCGAGGCGCTGAAAACATTCTGCCTTACGCGATCGTTCAATACGGCGCGATTGCCGCCATCGTAGCGATCGTGGCGCTGTTTCCCTCGCGCTATACGCGTGGCGCGGATGTGATGGTCGCGGTGGCGATCTACGCGATCGCCAAGCTGGTGGAAGTGCTCGATGCGCAGATCTACGCGCTGGGCCAGCTCGTGAGCGGCCACACCCTCAAGCACCTGCTTGCCGCGCTTGCTGTTTGGTGGCTGCTGCGGATGCTCCAGCTGCGCGCACCGGTCAGGCGCATTTAATGTATGCCATCACAACATTAGATGAAGGCCATCGACGAAGGGAAATCTTCGATAGTCATTTAGAACAGTGATTTAGCGGGTGGCATGACGCGTGCTCCTCTTGGTGGACGGCAATCAAGCCGGGGGGAGAGTGAAAATGAACACCAAAGCAAAGCTGCGCAGCTTCGTCGCGAAACTTCTCATCATTACGACCACTAGTGCATGTCTGACGACGCAGTCATACGCCGGGGCCATCAGCACTGAAGCCGCACTCGCTACGGACCGTGAACGCATCTTGGTGCTGCTCGATCGTCCCGATGTCAGCGCGCAACTGGAAGCCTATGGGGTCAAACCAAGCGATGCGAAGGCGCGGGTCGGCGCGCTGAGCGATGCAGAAATCGCGCAGCTTTCAATCGATATCGATAAGGCGGTGGCGGGCGCGGGCGGCGGCGAACCCATCGTCGCACTAGCCGGCGCAGTGGCCGTCGTCGTCGTCGTGGTCGTGTTCGCCGCTATCCTACTGGTCGGGGCCGCAATTTACGGTGCTGCCAAATTGGCGTCTCGCGCCTTCAAGAGCGCCAATGCAGATCCGTACGTCGAGCGTTGACCGCGACCTAGAGCGTGGGCCGCTCAGCCCGCCATCGTCAGTCCTCCCGACACGCTGATCACCTGGCCGGTGATGAAGCCCGCCTCGTCCGACGCGAGAAAGGCGACGAGCCCCGGAATGTCGTCTGGCTGGCCGACGCGCTTCATCGGGATCGCCCGCACCAGCGCGTCATAGACCCTCTGGCCGGCTTCGCCCTCGCCGAGAAAGCCGCGCAGGATCGGCGTGTCGGTCGGGCCGGGGCACACGACATTCACCGTGACCCCTTTGCGCGCGACTTCGCGTGCCAGCGTCTTGGAGAAGGCGATGATCCCGCCTTTGCACGCGGAGTAAACCGACTCGCCAGAAGAGCCGACGCGCGCAGCGTCGGATGAGATGTTGACGACGCGCCCCCTGCCGCGCGCCAGCATCTGCGGCACAACGATGCGGTGCATGTTGAGCGGGCCGCGCAGGTTGCTGTCGAACAGCCGCTCCCATTCCTGCGGCTTGGTGTCGACGAAATTCTGGAAGCGGTCCCAGCCGGCGTTGTTAACGAGCACATCAATACTTTCGCCACCGATGGCGGCCTTGGCGGCGGCATAGTCGGCGATGTCGAACACCAGCGCCTTGCCTTTGCATTCGACCGCCACGCGCTGCGCCGCGTCGCCCGCGCGATCGGCGACCAGAAGCCTTGCGCCTTCCTCGGCGAAGCGCCGGCAGATGGCGGACCCGATGGCGCCGCCACGCGCTTCGCCTTGCCGATCGAGCGCTCGATGGTGCCGACGCGCACTTCGGCGCTGATGCCGATGTAGGACTTGATGTTATGCGCGAGCGCGGCCGCACTATCCGCCGCGCCCTCGACCACCACGGTAAGGTGGTCGAGCGGGCCGCTCTTCGAGAGCTCGAGGACATAGTGGGGACTCAGGCCCGCGGTCTTGAGGATCAGCTCCTCGATCTGCGACGGAAAGACATTCACCCCGCGGATGATGAGCATGTCATCGGAGCGGCCGGTGATTTTTTCCATGCGGCGCATGCTGCGCGCGGTGGGCGGCAAAAGACGCGTGAGGTCGCGGGTGCGGTAACGGATTACCGGCAGCGCTTCCTTCGTCAGCGAAGTGAAGAGCAGCTCACCCTTCTCGCCCTCCGGCAGCAGCTCGCCGCTCTGCGGGTCGACGATTTCCGGGTAGAAATGGTCCTCCCAGATCGTCAGCCCATCCTTCGTCTCGCTGCATTCCTGCGCTACGCCCGGCCCGATCACCTCGGACAAGCCGTAGAGGTCGAGCGCCTCGAGCCCGACGCGCTGCTCGATGCTCGCGCGCATCTCGTTGGTCCAGGGCTCGGCGCCGAAGATGCCGATGCGCAGCGAACTCGCCTTGGGGTCGACGCCCTGGCGCTCCATCTCGTCGGCGATGGCGAGCATGTAGCTCGGCGTGACCATGATGATGTCGGGCTTGAAGTCGGCGATCAACTGCACCTGGCGCTCGGTCATGCCGCCGCCGAGCGGGATCACCGCGAGCCCGAGGCGCTCGGCGCCGTAATGCGCGCCGAGCCCGCCGGTGAAGAGCCCGTAACCGTACGCCACGTGCACCTTGTCTCCGGGTCGCGCGCCGGCGGCGCGGATCGAGCGTGCCATGAGATTCGTCCACATCTCAATATCGCGCGCGGTGTAACCGACCACTGTCGGCTTGCCGGTGGTGCCCGACGAGGCGTGGATGCGCACGATGCGCTCCATCGGCACCGCGAACATGCCGAAGGGGTAGGTCTCGCGCAGATCCGTTTTGGTGGTGAATGGGAAGCGGCGCAGATCCTCCAACGTCCGGCAATCGCCGGGCTTCACGCCGGCGGCGTCGAATTTCTTCCGGTAGTGCGCCACGTTCTCGTACGCATGCTTGAGCGTGCACTGCAGGCGCTCGAGCTGCAGGCGCGCGAGCTCCTGGCGCGGCGCCTGCTCGATCGGCTCGAGCGCAAACGCCTTCATTCGATCCAGCCGCCTTTCACGGTCGTGGACTTGCCGCGGAAGAGGGCGATCAATTCGCCGCGCTGATTGGTTACGCGCACATCGTAGACGCGCGTCCGGCCGGCGTACCCGACCTCGTTCGCCTCGGCGGTCAGTTCGTCGCCGACATGGGCGGGAGCGAGAAACTCGATCGAGCAGCTTGCCGCGAAGGCACGCTCGTTGTGCGAGTTGCACGCGTAGCCGAAGCTGGTATCGGCGAGCGAAAAGGTCAGGCCGCCGTGGCACACCTGCTGCGCGTTCAGCATGTCTTCGGTCACGCGCATCGACATGCGTATGTGCCCCGGGCGCACTTCGAGGAGGCGCATGCCGAGGAAGCGCGACGCCCGGTCCAACGGTGCGAACCGCCTCAGGATCTCTTCGGCGAGCGCCTGCTTGTTCACTTGCCTTTGAAGCGCGGCTCGCGCTTCTCCTTGAACGCAGTGACGCCTTCGCGATAGTCCTCGCTGTAGCCCGCCTCACGCTGCAAGTCGCGCTCGAGATCAAGCTGGGCGTCGAGCGAATTGCCGGGGGACGCGTACATCGCCTTCTTCAGCAAGCCATATCCCTTGGTGGGTCCGTTCGCCAGCTTGAGCGCGAGCGCATTCGCTTCATTGATGAGCTGCTGGTCATCGACCACCTTCCAAATGAGCCCCCACTGCACCGCCTGCTCGGCATCGAGCTTCTCGGCGAGCAGGGCGAGGCCCATGGCGCGGGCGGTGCCGATGAGCCGCGGCAGGAAATAGCTGCCGCCCGCGTCGGGCATCAGGCCAATCTTCGAGAACGCCTGGATGAAGCTCGCCGAACGCGCGGCGATGACGAGGTCGCAGGCGAGCGCGATGTTGGCGCCGGCGCCGGCTGCGACGCCGTTCACGGCGCAGATGATCGGCTTGGGCAGCGCGCGCAGGCGGCGCACGAGCGGGTTGTAATGCGAGCCGAGCGAAACCGAGAGGTCGATCGGCGCGGCGCCGGCGCTGACGTCGCGCTCGGCGAGATCCTGGCCGGTGCAGAAGCCGCGCCCCGCACCCGTGAGCACGACCACGCGGATCTCGGGCTCGACGGCTGCGCGCTCGAGCGCCGCGCGCAGCAGCTGATGCATTTCGGGATTCAGCGCGTTCAGCTTCTCGGGGCGGTTCAGCGTGATGCTCTCGACGCCCGCTTCGACCGAGACGAGGACCGATGGCATGGAGTTAGAATTCTGCCATGCCAAGGGTCTATGCCATCGACGGCATTGTGCCGGTCGTCGAGCCGAGCGCCTTCGTGCATCCGAGCGCGGTGCTGATCGGCGACGTGATCGTCGCGGCGCGCGCTTATATCGGGCCTTGCGCCAGCCTGCGCGGCGATTTCGGCCGCATTGTGGTCGAGGAGGGCGCGAATATCCAGGACAGCTGCACGCTGCACGGCTTTCCCGGCAAGGACACGGTCGCCGGCGCCGAGACGACCATCGGACACGGTGCGATCCTGCATGGCTGCGTCGTGCGCCGCGGCGCGCTGATCGGCATGAATTGCGTGATCAACGACAACGCCGAGATCGGCGAGGACGCGGTGGTCGCCGCGCTCGCTTTCGTCAAGGCCGAGGCGCGCATTCCCGCGCGCTCGCTCGCCGCCGGCATTCCGGCGCGCGTGCTGCGCGAGCTCTCCGAGGAGGAGATCCGCTGGAAGCGGGACAACATGGCGCTCTACCAGCAACTCGCCGTGCGCAGCGCCACGACCATGAAAGAGGTCGAGGCCCTCACGCGCGTCGAGCCCGGCCGCCGGCGCATCGACATCCCCGGTTCCATACCGCTTTCCGAGCTGAAGAGGAAGCATGGCTGAGCTCATCACCGTAGAACAGAAAGGCCGCGTCGGCGTCGTCACGCTCAACCGGCCAAAGCAGCTGAACGCGCTCAATCCGCAGCTCATGCAGGAGCTCGGTGCCGCGCTGCAGGCCTTCGACGCGGATGAAGGCGTCGGCGCCATCGTCATCACCGGGAGCGAGAAGGCGTTCGCCGCGGGCGCCGACATCGGCGTGATGAAGGACTACAGCTACACCGATGCCTTCATGGCCGACTACATCACGCGCGACTGGGAGCACATCCGGCGCATCCGCAAGCCGGTGATCGCCGCGGTCGCCGGGTATGCGCTCGGCGGCGGCAACGAGCTCGCGATGATGTGCGACATCGTGATCGCGGCCGACAACGCGCGCTTCGGCCAGCCCGAGATCAACCTCGGCGTGATGCCCGGCGCCGGCGGCACGCAACGCCTGCCGCGGGCCGTCGGCAAGGCGAAGGCGATGGACCTTTGCCTGACGGCGCGCATGATGGACGCTCAGGAGGCCGAGCGCGCCGGGCTGGTCTCGCGCGTGGTGCCGCTCGACAAGCTGATGGAAGAAGCGCTCGGCGTGGCCGAGAAGATTGCGGTCTACTCGGCTCCCGTGGTGATGATGCTCAAGGAATCGATCAATCGCGCCTACGAGACGACGCTCGCCGAAGGCGTGCTCTTCGAGCGGCGCCTGTTCCATTCGCAATTCGCGCTCGCCGACCAGAAGGAGGGCATGGCCGCCTTCCTCGAGAAGCGCAAGCCGAGCTTCAAGAACCGCTGAGCGCGGTTTACCTCCTGCTCGCGGCCCACATCCTGTCGATGCTGGGCTTCTCCACCTACGCGGCGCTGCTGCCGCAGCTGCGCGACGAGTGGCGCATGTCGAACGCCGAGGCCGGCGTCGTGAGCGGCATGTTCTTCGCCGGCTACATTGGCACCGTGTCGCTCTGGACCGCGCTCACCGACCGCATCGATGCGCGCAAGGTCTACGCCACCGGGAGCCTGTTTGCCGCGGCCGGCAGCGCCGGCTTCGGCTTCGTCGCCGGCGGCTTCGCGAGCGCGGTCATGTTCCAGGTGCTGCTCGGTGTCGGCATCGCCGCGACCTACATGCCCGGGCCAGAGCCGCTACATCGCGTTCTATACATCGTTCTTCGGTATCGGCACAGCGCTGTCGCTGGCCATGGCCGGATTCATTGCACCGGCCTACGGCTGGCGCGCGGCGTTCGTGTCGAGCGCGCTCGGACCGCTCGCCGCCGGCGCGATGGTGCTTTCACTCGGAGCCCTGCGCGTCCCGGGCGGCGGGCGATTCTCGGTGCACAGTCTCTTTCCGCTGCGCGCCTGGCAGCGCGTGCTTGCGGATCGCCCGAGCGCGGGCTACACGCTCGGCTATATGGCGCATTGCCTCGAACTCTTCGGTTCACGTGCGTGGATGGTGGCGTTTCTCGCGTACTCGGCGAGCCTGCACGGTGGCGATTCGTTTCCGTGGTCGCTCGCCGCTATCGCGGCGGTGGTGAATCTGCTTGCCGTGCCGGCCTCGATCCTCGGCAACGAAGTCGCGCTGCGCATCGGACGACGCCGCTGGATCCTGCTGGTGATGGCCGCGTCGGGGTCGAGCGGCCTCGTGCTCGGCTGGGCGGCGCCCTGGCACTGGATCCTGGTGCTCGCGTTATTGGTCGGGTACTCGATGCTGGTGATGGCGGAATCGGGCACGCTGACCGCCGGCCTCGTCGCTGCCGCGCCGGCGGAGCTGCGGGGCGCGGCGATGGGCCTTTATTCCCTGGCGGGCTTCGCCGGCGGCCTGCTCGGCCCGGTGGTGTTCGGCGCCGCGCTGGATATCGCCGGTGGCACCGCGGCGCCGCAGGCCTGGATCGCCGCGTACGCCGCCATAGGCGCGGGATGCCTCGCCGCGCCAATCGTGGCTAGAATCAACGCAAAGACGGCGCCACGTTAGGAGGAGACATGGAGCGCATCTGGCTGAAGAGCTATCCACCCGGCGTGCCGGCCGAGATCGACACCCACCAATACCGCTCGCTGGTCGAGCTCTTCGAGAAGAGCATCCGCGCCTACGGCGAGCGCCCGGCCTTCACCAGCATGGGCAAGACGCTGCGCTTCTCCGAGCTCGATACGCTGGCGCGCAACTTCGGCGCCTGGCTGCAGGCGAAGGGCCTTGCGAAGGGCGCGCGCGTCGCGCTCATGATGCCGAACTGCCTGCAGTATCCGATCGCGATGTTCGGCACGCTACGCGCCGGTTGCGTGGTGGTGAACGTGAATCCGCTCTACACCGCGCGCGAGCTCGAGCACCAGGTGAATGATTCCGGGGCCGAAGCGATCGTCATCCTGGAAAATTTCGCCTCGGTGCTGCAGCAGGTGCGCGCGCGCACGCCGCTCAAGCGTGTCATCGTCACCTCGCTTGGCGAGATGCTCGGCCTGAAGGGCCTGCTCGTGAACCTCGTGGTGCGCAAGGTGAAGAAGATGGTTCCGGCGTATGACCTGCCGGATGCCGTCTCGTTCAAGCAGGCGCTTGCCGAAGGCGCGGCGGCGAAGCTGGTCACGCCTCCCATCGGGCACGACGACCTCGCGTTCCTCCAGTACACGGGCGGCACGACCGGCGTCTCGAAGGGCGCGATGCTCCTGCACCGCAACGTGATCGCGGCGCTCTTGCAATACAAGGCCTGGCTCGAGCCCGCGACCGGCGGCGAGCGGGCGGTGATCATCACCGCGCTGCCGCTCTATCACATCTTCTCGCTCACGGTGAACTGCCTGAACATGATGGTGATCGGCGGCGAGAACATCCTCATCACCAACCCGCGCGACATCCCGGGCTTCGTCAAGGAGCTCGCTAAGCACCGGTTCACCATGATCAGCGGCGTGAACACGCTGTTCAACGCGCTGCTGAATCACCCTGACTTCGCCAAGCTCGACTTCTCGCCGCTGCGATTTGCATTGGGCGGCGGCATGGCGGTGCAGAAGGCGGTCGCCGAGCGCTGGAAGCAGGTCACCGGCACCACGCTGATCGAGGGTTACGGCCTCACCGAGACGGCGCCCGCGGCGACGGCCAACCCGCTTGATCTTGCCGAGTACAGCGGCTCGATCGGCGTGCCGATGCCTTCGACCGACATCGAGCTGCGCGACGACGCCGACCGCCCGGTGGCGCTCGGCGAGGCGGGCGAGATCTGCGTCCGCGGTCCGCAGGTGATGGCGGGCTACTGGCAAAGGCCCGACGAGAGCGCCAAGGTGCTCGGTGCCGATGGTTTCCTGCATACCGGAGACATCGGCGTCATGGATGCGAAGGGTTTCATCCGCATCGTCGATCGCAAGAAGGACATGATCATCGTCTCGGGGTTCAAGGTGTTCCCGAACGAGATCGAGCAGGTCGTGATGATGCTGCCGGGGGTGCTCGAATGCGCGGTGGTCGGCGTGCCCGACCCGCACTCTGGCGAAGTGCCGAAGGTGTACGTGGTGAAAAAAGATCCGCAGCTCACGGAGCAAGACGTGCTCGAGCACTGCCGGCGCGAACTCACCGGCTACAAGCGGCCGAAATACGTCGAGTTTCGCACCGAGCTGCCGAAGACCAACGTCGGCAAGATCCTGCGCCGCGCGCTGCGCGAGGAGCGCAAGGCCGCCTAGCCGCGTGGTTTTAGTACGAGCCGCTGCACGCCTGCGGCTTCGAGCTTCGCGCGATCGGTGATCATCGGCACGTAATCGCCGCGTGCCCAGAGCGGCGCAAAGGAACGGTAGTGCGCCGAGAACGGGTTGCCCGACTGGCCGCCCGGATGGATGAAGACCGAAGCCTGCGGGTCGGCGAGGTCATAGATCGCCCGCAGGCTCGAGGCATGCCGGTTGGCGTAAGGCTCGGCCTCGTCGCTGAAGTCCATTTCTCCCCGGTTGATGGTGTAGCCGTCGCCGCCGCTCGGCATGCCGATGTCGAATGCGCGCCGCAGCCAGATGCTGCGCGAGAACGGCCGATGCCGCAGCCGCGCCTCGTGCGCTTCGCCCCATGTCCAGCGCGCGGGATCGTCGCCGTAGCGCCGCCGCAGGTCGGCGAGCGCTCGTTCCAGCGATGCGCCGAGGATTTCGCCGCAGGTTTCGACGCGCGGCGTGCGCACGTCGTCGCACCAGCGCGCCTGGCCATCGCGGTCCGCCAGCACATTGCCGATGAAGAGCGCGCGCTGGCGCCACTGGCCGCGAAACGCGGCGCCGAGCTCGTCGGCATAGAGGCCGCGGGCAAACTCGCGCCACCAGGCGTTGAAAATCAGCGGCTCGGGCCGCTCGGGCGACATGGTGCCGTCCCAGGCCGCGAGCCACTTCAGGACCTCGTCGGCTTCGATGCTTTTGCCCTGGATCGCCACCATGCGCGGCAAGAGCTCGCGCGCGGCGAGCGAGACCACATCGGCCTGCATGCGCGCGAAGCTCGCGCGGTCATGCGTACGCGCTGCGTCGAGCAGCTCATCGATGCGCCGCGCCCGATAAGGGGCGTCCCATTCGGACGTGATGTGGTGCCGATAGCGCGACGGCACGATCTTGTGATTGGCGGTGACGAGCTTGCCGCTCGGCGGATTGAAGGCGCGCGGCAGCTCATCGAACGGAACGAACCCGGCCCAGTCGTAGCGCGCATCCCAGCCCGGCGCTGGCGCGAGGCCCAGCAGGCGGTTTTCGCGCTTGCGCACGGGAATGCGTCCCGGCGCGATGAAGCCGATGTTGCCGTCGACGTCTGCATAGCTCAGGTTCTGTTGCGGAGCGTGCAGGCTCCGCGTCGCCTCGACGAATTGATTCCAGTTGGTCGCGCGGCCGAGCTTCATGAACGCTGCGAGCGACGCGTCGTCCTCCGCGAGCGCGGTCCACGCGAGTGCCAGCGCATGACCCCGCGGCGTGGCATCGAGTGCGCTCTGCACGACATCGCTGATCAGCGGGCCGTGGCGCGAAATGCGGATGGTGAGCTGCGCGTCGTCGGCGTCTTTGACCTTGATCGTCTCGCGCAGCACGACGAACGGGCGCGGCCCATCGGGCGCAAGGTAGCCGCCGGCTGCGTCCAGCTTTTCCAAATACAGGTCCTGCACATCGGGTCCCGTATTCGTCGCGCCCCAGGCAATACGCTGGTTGCGCCCGATGATGATGCCCGGCACGCCGGGCAGCGTGGCGCCGATGGCATCCAGGCCGGGCGCGTGCAGGTGCGCGAAGTACCAGACGTTCGGTGCGGTGAGTCCGAGGTGCGGATCGTTCGCGAGCAGCGGCTTGCCGCTCGTGCTGTGCGCGCCGGAAACGGCCCAGCTGTTCGACGCTCCGGCCATGCTCTCCGCGGCGGAAACCTGCGCCGGCTCCTTTTGCAGCACGCCGTAGAACTGGCGCAGGTCCGGCAACTCCGGGGACGCGTCGCCGGGATACGGCGGCAGAAACTCCTGTATCGCCGCGGTCGGCAAACGCGACGCAAGCTGCAGGCGCAGGAGCTCGCTTCGCCAGTTGCCGCCGAGATCCCAGGCCATCATCTTTGCCCAGGCCGCGGAATCGACTTCGCTCCACGGCTCGGGCGTGACGCGCAGAATCCAGAACTCCGGCGGCAGCACAGGCTTCGACTGCAGGAATGCATTCACACCCGCGGCATAGGCGCCAAGGAGCTGCCGGCTCTCGACGTCGAGGTGGCGCACGTTCGCTTCGGC
>VBCP01000377.1 GCA_005888925.1 Betaproteobacteria bacterium
GCGCCGATGCCGGCAGCATTTCCTCGAGTGCTTGCTCAAACGAGATGGCGAAGCGCGGGTACTCGCTTTGCGCGATCGTGAGCCCGGCCGCCTGGGCATGGCCGCCGAAGCGCAGGATCAAGCCGGGAATGCGTTTGGCGACGAGATCGAGGCAGTCGCGCAGGTGCAGTCCGGGGACGGAGCGTCCCGAGCCTTTGAGATTTCTGCCATCTGCGGCGCGCGCGAAGCAGATCACGGGCTTGTGCAGCCGGTCCTTGAGGCGCGACGCGAGGATGCCGACCACGCCCTCGTGCCAGTCGGGCGCAAAGAATGTCGACTCCGCCTGCGTCTCCAGCGCTTTTAGTTTTTCAAGCGCTTGCTCGAGCATGCCGCTCTCGATCTTGCGCCGCTCGCCGTTCAGCCGGTCGAGCTCGCGCGCGCAGTTGGCGGCGCGTGCCTCGTCGTCGGTGATCAAACACTCGATGCCGAGGCTCATGTCGGCGAGCCGGCCGGCGGCGTTGAGCCGCGGCCCGGCGACGAAGTCGAGGTCGAAGCTCGACGCCTCGCACGGATGCGCTTCAGCCCCTGCGCCACGAGATTGCGGTTGTTCGCATCGAGCGGCACGACGTCGGCGATGGTGCCGAGTGCGACCAGGTCGGTCAGGGCACCGAGGTTCAGCTCGCTCTTCAGAGCACCTCGCTGTCTCAACTGCGCCCGCAACGCGATCATCACGTAGAACATGACCCCGACGCCCGCGAGCGCTTTGGACGGAAACGTGCAGCCCGCCTGGTTCGGATTGACGATGCAATCGGCCTGCGGCAGCTCGGCGCCCGGCAGATGGTGGTCGGTGATCAGCGTGCCGATGCCGAGCGCTCGCGCGCGCGCGACGCCTTCGACGCTCGCGATGCCGTTGTCGACGGTGATGAGAAGATCGGGCTTGCCGCCTTTGGAACCTGAGGCGGCGAGATCGACCAGCTCGGGCGACAGGCCGTAGCCGAGCTTGAAGCGGTCAGGCACCAGGTAGTCGACGTTCGCGCCGAAAAGGCGCAGCGCGCGCATGCCGACCGCGCACGCCGTGGCGCCATCGGCATCGTAGTCGGCGATGATCAGGAGGCGTCTGCCCGCGTGGATCGCGTCCGCGAGCAAAGCCGCAGCCTGTTCCATGCCTTTCAGCTGCGTGGGGGGTAGCAGGGTCGCCGCACTGTAGGCGAGCTCGGCGGCCGAGCGGATGCTGCGCGCGGCGTAGATCTTCGCGAGCAGCGGATGGATGCCCGCTTCCACCAGCGCGCGGCGATGCGTTTCCTGGTAGGAGCGCTGGATGATGTTCATGCGTAGCGCTCCAGCGCCTTCGGCCGGCGCCAGAAGCGCCGCAGGTCCGCGCGGATGGTCTCGTACGCGAGGCACTCCGCGGCGTCCGGCACGTGGATCGTGACCATGCCGATGCGCCCGGCGCGCAGCGCGGCGAGCAGCGGCGCGAACCAGTCGCGCTCGAAGCGGGCGATCGCGTCCTGGTAGTCGCCGGTCTCCGAGAGGACCAGCGGCACGCGCAGCGCGTCGAGTATGACGAGGTGGCGTCCCTCCTCGGGCGCGCGCTCGAGCCATGCCTCGGCCGAGGCGGGCAGCGCGCGGTAGCGCATGGCCGCGGCGCGCGCGAGTCCCAGCGCTAGCGGCTCGTTGGCGGTGACGGAATGCCAGCGCTTCGAGACGACGCTCGGCGCGCGGCCGGTGCCCCAGAGCCAGACGCTGTTGACCGCCGGCTCGCCGCGCGCCTCGCGCGCCTCGTTCACCGGATGCGAGTGGAGCACCATCTGCGCTTCGTTGAGCAGCTGGTGCGATGGCGAGCCGCCGGCGCCGGCGGGCATGCCGAGCGCGACGTCGCGCCCCGCGAGCTCGAGCGGCGATTGCGCATCGATCGGGAAGTCTTCCTCGGCGCGGGCTACCCAGCGCTCGGCATCGATCGGCTGCACGGTAAGGCGCCGTGCGAAATGGCGGTTGAGTGCTTCAGTCAGTGCGTCCGCCTCATCGCGCGCGATGTGCAGCGCGGCTGCGGGCACGAGGATCAGGCGGTCGCGCATCAGCCGCAGGTGCACCGGATCCGCGCGCATCCAGCGCAGCTCGCCCGGGTCGCCGCTCGCGCCGAGCAGCGTGAGCGCGCCCGCGGCGAGCGGCTGCTCGAGCTCGAAAGCCTCATGCAGCCAGGTCTCGAGGCTCTGCGAGCCGGCGCTGGTGCAGCGGCCGCGCGCGAGCAGCAGCTCGAGCGACGGCAGCCGCGCCGCTGCCGGCGCGGCGAACAGGCCTGGCGCTACGAGCTCGCAGTGCATCGCGCGAGCGGTACTACGCGCGCCCCGGCCTTGGCGAGGTGGCGCGACAGGATGCGGTACTGGTCGTAATCGA
>VBCP01000382.1:0-1909 GCA_005888925.1 Betaproteobacteria bacterium
TGCGCAAGAACTAGGAGAGGCTCATGGCGTACGTTGATGGTTTCGTAACACCGGTACCGAAGAGAAGGCTCGAGGCTTATCGTCGCATGTCGCGCAAGTTCGGCAAGATCTGGCGCGACCACGGCGCGCTCGAATTCCGCGAATGCGTTGCGGACGACGTGAAGTGGGGCAAGCGCACGTCGTTCCCGCGCGCGGTGAAGCAGAAG
This sequence comes from Betaproteobacteria bacterium, assembly GCA_005888925.1. Classification (GTDB taxonomy): domain Bacteria; phylum Pseudomonadota; class Gammaproteobacteria; order Burkholderiales; family SG8-39; genus SCGC-AG-212-J23. The sequence goes on from VBCP01000382.1 coordinate 207, forward strand.
CCGGGCGAGACCGTGTTGTTCTCCTACATCGTCTACAAGTCGCGCGCCGACCGCGACCGCGTGAACAAGAAGGCGATGAAGGACAAGCGCACGGCCAGCATGATGGATCCGAAGACCATGCCGTTCGACGCGAAGCGCATGTTCTGGGGCGGCTTCAAGGTGGTGGTGGACCTGTGAGCACTGTGCGACTTCACCGCGTACTGCGGGCGCCACCCGAAAGGATCTACAGGGCGTTCCTTGATGCCGACGCCATGGCGAAATGGCTGCCGCCGAACGGCTTTACCGGCAAGGTGCATCACCTGGATGCCAGGGTTGGCGGTACCTACAAGATGTCGTTCACGAACTTCGCCACAGGTCACGGCCACTCCTTCGGTGGGGCGTTTCTTGAACTTGTGCCATCCGAACGCATTCGACACACGGACAAGTTCGACGACCCTAACTTGCGCGGAGAGATGCAGACGACGGTATCCCTGAAAAAGCTGTCCTGCGGAACCGAGTTGAACATTGTGCAAGAAGGGATACCCGAGGTCATTCCAACGGAGGCCTGCTATCTCGGCTGGCAAGAATCACTCACCCTGCTTGCGCAACTCGTCGAGGCAGAGATAAAGGAATAGCCATGCAAGTACAGCCGTACCTGAATTTCAATGGCCGTTGCGAGGAAGCGCTGCAGTTCTACAGCAAGAGCCTCGGCGCCAAGGTCGACATGATGATGCGCTTCAAGGAGATGCCGGGGCCGCAAGCGCCCGGCATGACGGCGCCCCCGGACAAGATCCTGCACGCGGCCTTTCGCATCGGTGACACGCAGGTGCTCGCCTCCGACGGCAGGTGCACCGGCAAGGGCGCGTTCGAAGGCATCGCGCTATCGCTCACCGCCCGCGACGATGCGGAAGCGAAACGCCTGTTCGGCGCGCTGAGCGAGGGCGGCAAGGTGCAGCAGCCGCTGATCCCGACCTTCTTCGCCTCGAGCTTCGGCATGGTGGACGATCGCTTCGGCGTGACGTGGATGGTGATCGCGAGCAAGGATGCCCAGCATGGGTAACCCATCTTCGGCTGGAAGATCCAGCATCACCCGGAGATCAACTACCGCGTGGTCGAGACCGGCGCCGAAGGCGAGATGCGTGGTATCAACGGCGGCATCGTCAAGCCCGATCGCGAAGGCCCGTGGCCCGGCAACATGCTCTTCTACATCCTGGTCGACGACCTCACGGCGTATCGCAAGAAGATCGTCGCCGCCGGCGGCAAGATCCGCGTCGAGATGCAGAAGGTGCCCGGCATGGGCAAGTTCTCGCTCTTCACCGATCCGGAGGGCCGCATGATGGGCCTGTGGAAGGCGAAGAAGAGATGAGCGCCAATCCCGCCCCGGGCTACAAGCAGTACCCGAACCACCGCATCAGCGCGAAGCCGGCGAACGTGCGCGTGCAAGTGACGCACAAAGGCGAGGTGATCGCCGACACAAGGGACGCCATCGCCCTGCACGAGACCCATGTCGGCCACGTCGTGGCGCCGGTCGTGTATTACATCCCGCGCAAGGACGTGAAGATGGAGCGCCTCGCGCGCACCGAGCACCATACGCATTGCCCGTTCAAAGGGCAGGCTGCGTACTACTCGCTGAAGAATGGCGCGGAGAACGCGGTGTGGACCTACGAGCAGCCGTACGACGAGATGCTCGCCATCAAGGAGCTGCTCGCCTTCTATCCCGACAA
>VBCP01000382.1:2073-15217 GCA_005888925.1 Betaproteobacteria bacterium
GCCGTCCGCAGGCGACGTAGGCGAGATCGAGCGCCGCGGCGCCGGCGCGCCTTACGCCAGCGCAGGTCTTCATCATCGTCTGCAGCTGCCGCGTGTACAGGTCCAGGCGCTCGAGCTCCTTGAACGGGAAGCCGGTGCCCACCAGCGCGTCGCCGAACTTGGTCAAGGTCGAGACGCGGATGCGGCGGTCATTGAGGAACGCGCCGCGGCCCTTCGACGCGGTGAAGAGCTCGTTCCTCACCGGGTCGTAGATCACCGCATGCGTGAGCGCGCCGCGCTGCTGGATGCCGATCGAGACGCAGTACTGCGGGAAGCCGTGGATGAAGTTGGTGGTGCCATCCAGCGGATCGATCACCCAGACGAATTCCGCGTGCTCCTCGCTCGCGCCCGATTCCTCGGCGAGGAAGCCGTGCTCGGGATAGGACTTGCGCACGATGTCGATGATCGCCTGCTCGGCCGCCTGGTCGACCTGCGTGACGAAATCCTTGGCGCGCTTCGATCTCACGTGCAGCCCGCTGCCGCCGTCGAGCGCGGCGCGGTTGATGATCGAGCCGGCGCGGCGCGCGGCGCGCACGGCGATGTTCAGCATCGGATGCATGGGGCGCGTATTCTATAGATGCATGCCGCCGATTCGTATCGTGCTCTGCCGCCCGAGCCATCCGGGCAACATCGGCGCCGCGGCGCGCGCGATGAAGGCGATGGGCCTCACCGACCTGCGCTTAGTCGCGCCCGAGCGCTTCCCGGCGAAGGAAGCGCAGTGGATGGCGACGAATGCCGTGGACGTTCTGGAATCGGCCACGGTGTATCCGACGCTCAATGAGGCGGTGAAGGACTGCGTGGCAGCGTTCGCGCTTTCCGCCCGGCCGCGCGAATGGTCGCCGCAGGTGCTCGATGTGCGCAGCGCCGCGGGGCGCGCGGTCGAGATCAACGACAAGGTGGCGTTCGTGTTCGGCAGCGAAAGCGCGGGGCTCACCAACGAGGAGATGTTCGCCTGCCAGTACCTCGTGCATATCCCCGCCAATCCCGAGTTCAGCTCGCTGAACCTCGCGCAGGCGGTGCAGGTGGTGGCTTACGAGCTGCGCATGTGCGTCGACGTCGCGATGCCGTTCGCGCGCGTCGAGAAGCGCGCTACGGTCGAGGATCTCGAGGGGCTGTACGCGCATCTCGAAGACGCGGCCACCAGGAGCGGCTTCATGGAGCCGAAGTCGCGCCTGCGGGAGCGCTGGCGCCGGCTTTTCTCGCGCGTGCCGGCGTTCGAGCGCGAAGAGGTGAACATCCTGCGAGGACTCCTGAAGGCGCTCATGAGCCGCCGGAATGGCAGGCATGAGCCCAAGGAATAGTTGATCGATTTAGTCGGGCACTTATAATCGCTGCATGTTTGCAAGCCTACGCAGCGACATCGCCTGCATCCTCGAGCGCGACCCGGCGGCTCGCACCACCTGGGAGGTGCTGACCTGCTATCCCGGGCTGCATGCGATCTACATCCACAAGCTCGCGCACTGGTTCTGGCTGCATCACCTGCGCTGGCTCGGCCGCTTCACTTCGCACCTCGGGCGATGGCTCACCGGCATCGAGATCCATCCGGGCGCGAAGATCGGCTCCTGCGTGTTCATCGATCACGGCATGGGCGTCGTGATCGGCGAGACGGCGGAAGTCGGCGACGGCTGCACGATCTACCAGGGCGTCACGCTCGGCGGCACCACGTTGTACCGCGACACCAAGCGCCATCCGACGCTCGGCGTGGGCGTGGTAGTGGGGGCCGGCGCCAAGATCCTCGGCGGCTTCACCGTCGGCGACGGGGCGCGCATCGGCTCCAATTCGGTGGTGGTCAAAGAAGTGCCGCCAGGCGCGACGGTCGTCGGCATTCCAGGCCGTATGGTCGAAGGGAAAGAAGCCGAGGCGCGGTTCGCCGCCTACGCCGTGGTGCAGGAGCATTCCGACCCCTACGCCAAGGCGATCCAGCAGCTCGTCGAGCACTCCCAGGAGCTCGAGCGCGCCCTGCGGGCGCTGCAGGCGCGGATGGCCGAAATGGAGCGCGAAACAGAGGCTTCCAGGCGCGACCTGCGCGCCGTCAAGTAGCTGTTTCCAAGGGGAACAAAGTCCGACTGATTCTGTCGGATTAAGGTATACTTGACCATACTAATCGGGTATTCCCAGAGGGCTTTAATGAGACTCACGACGAAGGGCAGGTTTGCGGTGACCGCGATGGTCGATCTGGCGCTGCGCCAGAACCGCGGCCCCGTCACGCTCGCGGCAATCAGCGAGCGCCAGCACATCTCGCTTTCCTACCTCGAGCAGCTCTTCGGCAAGCTGCGCCGGGCGAAGCTGGTGTCGAGCGTGCGCGGCCCCGGCGGCGGCTACAACCTCGCGCAGGCTGCGCAGGCGGTCACCGTGGCGAGCATCGTAGCCGCGGTCGACGAGCCGCTGGACGCGACGCAGTGCGGCGGCAAGGAGAACTGCCACGACGACCGGCGGTGCATGACGCACGACCTGTGGGCGACGCTGAACGAGAAGATGCACGACTACCTGTCGTCGGTGACGCTCGCCGACCTGGTTGCGCACCAGGCAGGCAAGCCGGTGGCGGTGATCAAGGATTTCCGTCCGAAAGAGGAGAAGGTCGCAGCATGAAGCTACCGATCTATCTCGACTATTCCGCGACCACGCCGGTCGATCCGCGTGTGGCGCAGAAGATGATCCCGTACCTGACGGAGATCTTCGGCAACCCGGCGAGCCGCTCGCACGCGTTCGGCTGGAAAGCCGAGGAGGGCGTGGAGGAAGCGCGCGCTCATGTCGCGGCGCTGATCAACGCGGATCCGAAGGAGATCGTCTGGACCTCGGGCGCCACCGAAGGGAACAACCTGGCCATCAAGGGCGCTGCCCAGTTCTATAAGACGAAAGGCAAGCACCTCATCACGCAGAAAACCGAGCACAAGGCCGTGCTCGACACCTTCCGCGAACTCGAGCGCCAGGGCTTCGAGGCGACCTACCTCGAGGTGGAGCCGAACGGCTTGGTCGACATCGCCAAGTTCAAGGCGGCGATCCGCCCCGACACCATCCTCGCCTCGATCATGATGGTGAACAACGAGATCGGCGTGATCCAGCCGGTGTGGGAGATCGCCGATATCTGCAAAGCGAAGGGCATTGTGTTCCATTGCGATGCGGTGCAGGGCGCCGGGCGCGTCGACATCGACATGAACAAGCTCAGGGCCGACCTGCTCACCATCACGGCGCACAAGATGTACGGGCCCAAGGGCATCGGCGCGCTCTACGTGCGGCGTAAGCCCCGCGTGCGGCTGGAGGCGCAGATCCACGGCGGCGGCCACGAGCGCGGTTTCCGCTCGGGCACGCTCGCCACGCACCAGATCGTCGGCTTCGGCGAGGCGGCGCGTCTCGCCAAGGTGGAGATGGCGGCCGACAACGAGCGCATCCGCGGCCTGCGCGACCGCCTGTGGAAAAGCGTTCAGGGCATGGAAGAGGTCTATCTCAATGGCGACCTCGAGCGGCGCATCCCGCACAACCTCAACGTCAGCTTCAACTTCGTCGAGGGCGAGTCGCTCATCATGGCGGTCAAGGACATCGCGGTATCTTCCGGCTCGGCCTGCACCTCGGCTTCGCTGGAACCGTCCTACGTGCTGCGCGCGTTGGGGCGCAACGACGAACTGGCGCACAGCTCGATCCGCATCACCCTCGGCCGTTTCACCACCGAGCAGGAGGTCGACTATGCTGCCGAGCTCATCAAGCGCAAGGTCGCGAAGCTAAGGGAGCTTTCGCCCCTGTGGGAAATGTACAAAGAGGGTGTCGATTTGAACTCGGTGCAATGGGCAGCACATTAGGAGTCTGATATGGCATACAGCGACAAAGTCATCGATCACTACGAGAACCCGCGCAACGTGGGTTCGTTCGACAAGGCGGACGACGCGGTCGGCACCGGCATGGTCGGCGCGCCGGCCTGCGGCGACGTGATGAAGCTGCAGATCCGGGTCGGCGCCGACGGCCGCATCGAGGACGCGCGCTTCAAGACCTACGGCTGCGGCTCCGCGATCGCCTCGAGCTCGCTCGTCACCGAGTGGGTCAAGGGCAAGACGCTCGACCAGGCCGCGTCGATCAAGAACACCCAGATCGCGCAGGAGCTCTCGCTCCCGCCGGTGAAGATCCACTGCTCGATCCTGGCCGAGGATGCGATCAAGGCCGCGGTCGAGGATTACAAGAAGAAGCATGGGCAGGCCGCGATCACGGCCGAGGAGCAAAAAGTCGCGTGATCACGCTTACTGAAAACGCGGCGAAGCACGTCCAGTCCTATATCGCCAAGCGCGGCAAGGGCGTGGGCCTGCGTGTCGGCGTGCGCACTTCCGGCTGCTCGGGCATGGCCTACAAGCTGGAGTTCGCCGACGCGCTGAACCCCGGGGACCTCGAGTTCGAGAGCCGCGGCGTGAAGCTGATCGTCGACCCGAAGAGCCTGCCGTACCTGCAGGGCACGGAGCTCGACTACTCGCGCGAGGGCCTCAACGAGGGCTTCAAGTTCCGCAACCCCAACGTCAAGGACGAGTGCGGCTGCGGCGAGAGCTTTAACGTCTAGTACGGCGCCTGGCGCCGGCGGTATAGACGAAGTACGGCCACTTCAGGCGATGCAGAACCACTTCGAATTGTTCGGTCTGCAGCCCGCCTTCTCGGTAGATGAAACGGCCCTCGAGCGCTGCTATCGCGAGATCCAGGCGCGCGTGCACCCCGACCGTTTCGCGCATGCGGGCGCCGCCGAGCGGCGCGCATCGCTGCAGTGGACGACGCGCGTCAACGAGGCCTACCGCAGCCTGAAGAACCCGGTGCAGCGCGCAAGCCATATCCTCGCGCTGCACGGCGTCGACGTCGCCTTCGAAACCAACACCGCGATGCCGGCCGCGTTTCTTGGCCAGCAGATGGAGCTGCGCGAGGCGCTGGAGAACGCCGTCCACGCCAAGGACCTGAAAAGCCTGGACGCGCTGCAGAAATCGATCGCGCGCGACAAGCAGGCGCTGGAAGCGAAGCTCGCACAGCGCATCGACGCCGACAAGGACTACCGGGCCGCCGCCGGCCTGGTTCGAGAGCTCCAGTTCCTCGAGAAGCTCGAGGCCGAGATCGACGGCGCCTACGAGGTCATCGAGTAGTGGCGCTGCTGCAAATCTCCGAGCCGGGAATGTCGCCGGCCCCGCACGAGCACCGGCTCGCGGTGGGCATCGACCTCGGTACCACGAACTCGCTCGTCGCCACGGTGAGGAGCGGCGGCGCCACGGTGCTGCCCGACGCGCAGGGCCGGCCGCTGCTGCCGTCCATCGTCCGTTATTTAAGCCATGAAAAAGTGCAAGTCGGCTATGCCGCCCAGGCGCACCAGGCCGACGATCCGAAGAACACCATCGTCTCGGTGAAGCGCTTCATGGGGCGCGGCGTGAAGGACGTCGACCACGTGCAGAACGCGCCGTACGACTTCGTCGATGCGCCGGGCATGCTGCAGCTGCGCACCGCCGGCGGCGTGAAGAGCCCAGTCGAGGTGTCCGCCGAGATCCTCAAGGTGCTGCGCCAGCGCGCCGAGCTTGCGTTGGGCGGCACGCTCAGCGGCGCGGTGGTCACCGTGCCCGCGTATTTCGACGATGCGCAGCGCCAGGCGACGAAGGATGCCGGACGCATCGCCGGCCTCAACGTGCTGCGCCTGCTGAACGAGCCGACCGCGGCCGCGATTGCCTACGGGCTGGACAATGCGTCCGAGGGCATCTTCGCGGTCTATGACCTGGGCGGCGGCACCTTCGACCTCTCGATTCTCAAATTAACAAAGGGAGTTTTTGAAGTCGTCGCGACCAGCGGCGACTCCATGCTCGGCGGCGACGACTTCGACCAGCGCGTGTTCTGCTGGGTCGTCGAGCAGGCGCAGCTCGCGCCGCTCTCGCCGCGCGACATGCGGCTCCTATTGGTGCGCGCCCGCGAGGCGAAGGAATACCTGACGGTGCACGGCGAAGCCTCGATCAGCGCTAAGCTCTCGACCGGCGAGTTCGTCGATCTGACGCTCGATACCGAAACCTTCTGCCGGATTACGCAGACGCTGGTGCATAAGACGCTCGGCCCGGTGCGCAAGGCGATTCGCGATGCCGGCCTCGAGGTGAACGACATCCAGGGCGTGGTGATGGTCGGCGGCGCGACGCGCATGCCACAGATCCAGCGCGCGGTGGCGGAGTTCTTCAAGCGTGATCCGCTCAACAACCTCGATCCCGACAAGGTCGTCGCGCTCGGCGCGGCGATGCAGGCGAACGTGCTCGCCGGCAACAAGCCGCAGGGCGAGGACTGGCTCCTGCTCGACGTGATTCCGCTCTCGCTCGGCGTCGAGACGATGGGTGGCCTGGTGGAGAAGATCATCCCGCGCAACACCACCATCCCCGCGGGGCGGGCGCAGGAGTTCACCACCTTCAAGGACGGCCAGACGGGCATGAGCTTCCACGTGGTGCAGGGCGAGCGCGAGCTCGTATCCGACTGCCGCTCGCTCGCGCGCTTCGAATTGAAGGGCATCCCGCCGATGGCGGCGGGCGCGGCGCGCGTGCGCGTCACCTACCAGGTGGACGCCGACGGCCTCCTGTCCGTCGCCGCGCGCGAAAGCACGACCGGCGCTGAAGCCTCAGTGACGGTGAAGCCTTCCTACGGCCTGGGCGACGCCGACATCGAGCGCATGCTGCGCGACTCTTTCTCGCACGCCAGGGAAGACGTGCATGCGCGCGCGCTGGCCGAGGCGCGCGTCGATGGCCAGCGCCTGGTCGAGGCGACGCGCTCGGCGCTTGCCGCCGACGCCCAGCTTTTGTCCGCCGAAGAGAAGTTGGACATTGAACGCCCCATGGCCGCGCTGGAAAAGGCGCTCGGCGCCAGCGATCACCGCGCGATCAAGCAGGCGATCGATGCGCTGAACCGCGCCACCGAGCCCTTCGCCGAGCGGCGCATGGACGCGGGCATCCGGCGGGCGCTCGCCGGCAAGAAGATCGGCTCTCTCTGATGCCCCGGATCAAGGTGCTGCCCCACGCCACGGTTTGCCCCAAAGGCGCCGAGATCGAGGCAGCGGAAGGCAAATCGATCTGCGACACGCTGCTCGAGCATCACATCGAGATCGAGCACGCCTGCGAGAAGCAGGCGGCGTGCACCACCTGCCACGTGGTCCTGCGCCAGGGCTTCGACTCGCTCGAGCCGGCCGAGGAGAAGGAAGAGGACATGCTCGACAAGGCCTGGGGGCTGGAAGCGACCTCGCGCCTGTCGTGTCAGGCCAAGGTCGCGGAAGAGGACCTGGTGGTCGAGCTGCCCAAATACACCATCAACTACGAACGCGAAGGCGGAGGCAAGAAACCTTGAAGTGGACCGATACGCAGGACATCGCGATCGCGCTCGCCGAGGCGCATCCGGACGTCGATCCGAAGCAGGTGCGCTTCACCGACCTCTACCAGTGGGTGATGGCGCTGCCCGGCTTCGGCGACGATCCGAAGCGCTGTGGCGAGAAAATCCTCGAAGCGATCCAGCTCGCCTGGATCGCAGAGGTGGATTAAAGCGGGTCGACTAGCCCCTTAGCAGCTCGGCGCCGAGACGATCTTCTCCCAGGTGCCGGCGTTGCAGCGATACTGGGCGTGGTCCTGGCACGAAGTCGCGCCCGAGCTGTAGCTCTGCGAGGCCCAGGTACACGCCGCCGGGGCGGTCGCGCCCGTCGCCGGCGCCGGCGCTTGTGTCGTTCTCTCGACGATCGCCGGCGTGCTCACCACCGACGGCGCCGCTGACGCTGGTGCGGGCCGCTCGATGATGCGCGTACAGGCGACGAGCGCAGTGCTGGACACGAGAATCAAAGCAATCGTTGCTTTCATGAATCCTCCTAAAGCGGTTGCCTCCCCTCGTTGATGGAGTCGCAACCTTCGGGCCGCGTTCAGGCCGCGAAATTGCAGGGCATTGGCGGTTCTTTCGCAGCGGCACGAAGCTTGCGGCCCTGCGGGCTTCCAGGAGGTGCAATGGCACACCGACACAAGCACGAAGCGCCCGGCGTGGTCGATCCGGCATCGCTGGGCGAACCCGATTCGAGGCGTGAAACGGCAAAGGATCGCCTGCGCCCGCCGATCGGACACCGGCACAAGCACGAGGCGCCCGGAGTCGTAGACGCGGCATCGCTCGGCGAAGGCAGCTCGACATCGGAAAAGGACCGCCCGCAGCCACCCATCGGCCACCGGCACAAGCACGAAGCGCCTGGCGTGGTCGATTCCGCGTCGCTCGGCGAGACCAGTTCAACTCGGGACAAGGAGCAAACGATGCAACGCAAGGACAAGGTCGAAGGCGAGGGCAGCTACAGCGGCAGCAAGGACTACAACGAGCGCACGCGCAAGTTCGTCGACTCGGGCAAGGTCGCAGACGCGGCGCGCAAGGCGCAGCCGAAGAGCGACCAGGAGAAGCACGCGATGCAGAAGGCCGAGCGCATCGGCAAGGCAAAGTCGAAGGGCGAGGATCCCGCGCTCAGGGATCCGACGAAAATTCCGGACGACCCGAACTTCCCGCGGAAGAAGTAGCTACTTTTTCCTGAGCTCGCCCCACAGGCTGTCAAGCCGCGCATAGCGGCCGCAGCCCGTGACGTAGAACTTGTACTGCAACGGGTTCTTCTTGTAATAGTCCTGGTGGTAGTCCTCCGCCGGGTAGAACTCCGTTGCCGGCGTGATCGGCGTGAGGATCGGCTGGCGGAAGGGCTTGTCCTTCTCCCACCTCGCTTTGGACGCCTCGGCGAGGCGCTTCTGCTCTTCCGTGCGATAGAAAATTTCCGGCCGGTACTGCGAGCCCGCGTCGCAGAACTGGCGGTCCTTCACCGTCGGGTCGTGGTTCAGCCAGAAGGTGTCGAGCAGCTTCTCATAGCTCACCTTCGCCGGATCGTAGGTCACCTCGACCGCCTCGGCGTGGCCGGTACGTCCGGACGAGACTTGCTCGTAGCTCGGGTTCTTCACCTTGCCTCCGGTGTACCCCGATACCGCCGAGACCACGCCCGGCACTTTCTCGAACGCTTCCTCGGTGCACCAGAAGCAGCCGGCGGCAAAGGTGGCCTTTTCCAGCTTTTGTGCCTGCGCCGGCGCCTCATTCAACACCAGGGCGAGCGCGGCGAGCAGCATGATCCATCTCATCGTTTGAGCTCCTTGAGCACGGCGTCGATGACGGGTTGGTCGCGCAAGCATAGCCGGACCTTACTTAGCCTAGAGGCGCGCGCTGCGGCCAGGTAGGCGCGGGCGCAGATATCGAGCGGCACGGAGAAGATTCCCGCCGACACCGCGGGGAACGATACGGACTGCCAGCCGCGCTCGACGGCGAGCGAAAAGGCGGCTGACAGCGCCTGCACCAGCTTCTTTTCCTCGTCGCCTTCGCCGTAACGCGGTCCCACGGCGTGGATCACGCCCTTGAAGGGCAATCGGCCGGCGGTAGTCGCGACAGCGCTGCCGGTGGCAAAAGGCCCGCGCGCGGTGACCAGGCGGTCCGACTCTTCCTGCAGCGAGGGACCGGCGGCGCGCGAGATGATGCCCGCCACGCCGCCGCCGTGCGCGAGGTGGCCGTTCGCGGCGTTGACGATCGCGTCGACCGGCTCTTCCAGGAGGTTGCCGCGAACCACCAGGAAGCTACGGCCGGGCGCTACTTCTTCCTGCGCGAGGATTTCCGGCGTCTTGGCACCTTCGCGCCGGCGCGCCGCGCCTCCGACAGGCCGATGGCGATGGCCTGCTTGCGGCTCTTCACCCGCTTGCCGGAGCGGCCGCTTTTCAGCGTGCCGCGCTTGCGCTCGTGCATCGCGCGTTTGACCTTGGAACGAGCTTTCTTGCCGTACTTGGCCATAGATCACTCCACTTTGGCTTTCGCCCTGAGTACCCGGATCAACTCGTCGACCCGGTGTTGCGCCAGCTGCTGCTGGATGCGCTGCTTCACCTCGGCGAGCCCCGGGAAGCGGATCGGGCGCACGTCGTCGAGCTGGATCACGTGGTAGCCGAAGCGCGTCTGCACCGGCGCCTCGGTGTACTTGCCCTTGTCGAGGTTCACCATCGCGTCGGAGAACTGCTTGTCGAAGGCGCCCGGCACGTTCCAGTCGAGATCGCCGCCGCGCTCCTTCGAGCCGGCGTCCTTCGAGTTCTTCGAGGCGAGCTCGTCGAACTTCGCGCCCTTCTTCAGCTCCGCGATCAGGCCCTTCGCCTGGTCCTCGGTCTCGACCAGGATGTGGCGCGCGCGGTATTCCTTGTCGCCGCTCTGCGTCCGCGCGCGGTCGTATTCCTTCTGTATCTCGGCGTCGGTCACCGGGTGACGCTTCACCCAGTCGCGCAGGTACGCGCCGACCAGGATCTCCTGGCGCGCGATGTCGAGCTGCGTCTGCACCTCGGGGCTCTTCGCGAAGCCCGCGCGCTGCGCCTCCTGCGCCACGATCTCGCGGTTCACGAGCTCGTCGCGCAGCATGGCGCGCGTCTGCGCGTTGTCGGGCGCGCCGCGCTGGCGCTGCTGCTCCATCATGAACTCCATGCGCGCGCCTGGCACGCCGACGCCGTTGACGGTGGCAACCGCGTCTTTCGCCGCGGCCTTGGCCGCCGGCTTGGGCTTGGCCGCAGGTTTGTCGGTGTCCTGCGCGCACACGAGCATGGGCAGCGCGAGCAGGGCGGCTGCGAATAACCTGGGTGTCATTGCTTTCCTTTCGTTTCGTAGGCTGTCTTTTCTTCCGGGGAACGCGCCGTGATGGCGAGCGCATGGATGGGATTCTGCATGAGGCTGCCGAGCGCCTGGTACACCATGCGATGTCGTGTGACCACCGACTGGCCGGCAAAGCGCGGCGAGACGATCGACAGCCGCCAGTGCGTGCCGCCGCCGGGCTGATAGCCGGCGTGGCCGCGGTGCTGCTCGCTCTCGTCGGCGAGCTCGACCTCGAGCGGCTCGAGCATGGCGAGGCGGCTGCGAATTTCGGCGGCGACGTTCAATGGCTTTCGTCCTGCAGGTACTTGGCGAGCACCAGCGACTGGGCGACGACGAACAGGAACATGAGACCCATGCCGCCGAACAGCTTGAAGGTGGCCCAGATCTTCTCGGAGTAATTGAAGGCGACGTACAGGTTGACGAGGCCCATGAAGGCGAAGAAGCCGACCCAGCTCCAGTTCAAGCGCGCCCAGATCGGGTCGGGCAGGCGCATCTGCTCCGACAAGAGCGCCCGGATCAGGTTCCGGCCGAGGAGCGCGCCGCCGGCGAGCACCGCGCCGAACAGCCAGTAGAGGACCGTCGGCTTCCACAGGATGAAGGTCTTGTCGCGCAGATAGAGCGTGAGCCCGCCGAACACCACGATGATGACGAGGCTCGCCCAGAGCATCGGCTGAACCTTCTTGCGCCGCACGAGCAGCCAGCCTACCTGCAGGATGGTCGCGCCGATCGCGACCGCCGTGGCGACGAAGATGTCCCAGATCTGGATGGCGACGAAAAACAGCGCGACCGGGAAAAGATCGAACAGAAACTTCATTCAGGGGCCGCATTCTACTAGGCTTTGGTATGGCTCTCGCCGTCTACGTCGGGGTGGTGCAGTTCCTGTTCGGCACGACATGGACGCTGTACGTCATCTATCTGCCGCAGCTCGCGCAGAACGCGGGCATCGGCCGCGAGTGGGTGCCGTGGATCCTGGTCGCCGACCAGCTCGCCTTCGCGGCGATGGATGTCGTCACCGGCTTCTGGGTCGACCGCGTGCGCGCCGGCTATGGCCGTTTCGGCGGCTGGATCGTCGCGGGCGCGGTGCTGTCTGCTTTCGCCTTCCTGACGCTGCCGTATGCGGGCGCCAGCGCGAACGTGCTGCTCGTCGCCATCGCGATATGGGCGCTCACCTCATCGGCGCTGCGCTCGCCGCCGTGGGCGCTGCTTTCGCGGCACGCCGCCACGCCGAGCATGCCCTGGCTCTCGACGCTCGTCCTCACCGGCACCGCGGTCGCCTCGGCCCTCGCGCCGTATCTCGGCGTCGCGCTGCGCGGCGTCGATCCGCGCGTGCCCTTCATCGTCTCGACGCTCACGCTGCTCGCCACGGTGGTCGGTCTGATGCTCGCCGAGAGGCGGCTGCCGGCCCATCCGCCGGCCGAGGCGAAGCCGCTGCCGCCAGTGGCGAGTCCCGCGCTGTTTGCCGCGCTGCTGTTGCTCGCGCTCGGCTTCCAGGTGCATTTCGGCCTGAGCTCGGCGCAGCGCTATGCGCAGTTCGCGCCGCGCGAGCAGCTTGCGTATCTGATGCCGGTGTTCTGGATCGGCTTCAACCTGCTGATGTTCCCGGCGGCGCGGGTGGTGAAGCGCCTGGGCGTCGCGGACGCCATGGCGCTCGCCGCAGCGCTCGGCGCGCTCGCCATGCTCCTCACCCTATTCGCACCAGGGCTCGCCGTGCTGGTCGCAGCTCAATTCCTCGCGGGCGGCTGCTGGGGCGCGGCGAGCGTCGCGGCCTACTCCGCCGCGGTGGCTCTGGGCCGTACCGGCCGCGAAGGCCGCTTTCTCGGCACGCTGTTCGCGGTGCTGGCCGTGGCCGTGGCGGCGCGCATCGCTCTCGCGGGCAGCGGCATGGCGCAGAGCCACCTCTTCAGCGCGCTCCAGCCCTGGCTTCCCCAGACGCTGTGGCTTTGCGGCGCGCTCGTGCTTCTGGCCGGCCGCTTTCGCTGAGCACGCGCTTGCCATCCGGCGAAACGTAAAACCGCCGCCACGTGCTGCCTTCCGCGCGCGCCTCCACCGTCCAGTAGCAGCGCCCGTCCCTGCGCCATTCGCGGTCGAGCGACAAGGCGTATTGCACCACCACGCCGGTGTTGTGCATCGAGGCCGCCCACGCCTCGGTCTCGGGCAGCAGTTTCACTTTCGTCACCGCCCGGCGCAGCGGCAGGTTGCCTTCATCGGGATAATCGCAGGCGAGCGCCGCCAGCGGAAATATCAACAATGGAGCGAGCAGGCATCTGCTGAAGTTCATGGAAGCCAAATTATCGCCCGGCGTCGGGGTGCTGATACTGCTCGGCGTGGCGAGCGCCTTTGCTTCGAACCACCTGTGCGCGCGCATCGCCTTCGACCATGGCGTGAGCGTCGCCGCCGCCGTGAGCGTGCGCGCGACGTTCACGGCATTGCTGCTGCTCGCGGTGATGCGCTTCCAGCACATCTCGAT